>JAGXRS010000454.1 GCA_018335615.1 Hydrogenophaga sp.
ACGCGCGTGCGCGCCTGCCTGTGGTTCGCCGGTGAGCCAGGGGTAGGCCTCGCCCGCCAGGTGCAGGCTGCGGTCGTAGAGCGCGTTGAAACCTTCGGTGCCGATGATCACCACCAGGCCGGCGGCGAGCCGCTCCCAGAGGTCGACCGCGACGTCGACCACCTGCGCTGGCTGGCGGCCGAGCAGGCAGGCGATCACATCGCGGTGGTTTGGCGGTTCGTTGGATGGTGTGCCGCCCGCCGTCGGCTTGGGGTTCGGTTCGTTGTGCTTCATCGGGCGGCTTCATTCCCGGGAAGGCCGAGCAGCGCCAGCAGGGCCGGGGGGGCCACCGGCTTGACGAGGTAGTGGTCAAAGCCCGCCAGGAAGGCCTGTTCGCGGTGCTCGGGTTGGTCGTAAGCGCTGATGGCAACGAGGCGCGCGGTCGAGTGGCCCGCGCGCAGCTGCCGGGCCACCTCCAGCCCGCTCATGCCGGGCAGCCCGATGTCGCAGCAGATCACCTCGTGAGGGTTCGCACGGTCCCGCTGCAGCCCTTCGGGGCCGTCGTGTGCACAGGCCACTTCGTGCCCGGCCTTCATCAGGAATTCGCCGAGCGTGTGGTTGATGTCGTCGTTGTCGTCGATCAGCAGCACCCGTCGGGCCTGGAACGACGGGGCCGGGCGGTGCGGCGGGTGCCGGCTGTGTGCCGCTGTGGCGTCCGACTCGTCGTCGTGGTGGGTCGTGGCCACCACGGGCAGGGTGATGACAAATTCGCTGCCCCGGTCAATCCCGGGGCTCAGCACATGCACGCTGCCGCCGTGCAGCTGGGCGATGGTGCGCACCAGGCTCAGGCCGATGCCGAGCCCGCTGGCGAGCAGGCGCTCGCCCACGGGACCCTGCACGAACAGGTCGAACACGAAGGGCTGCAGTTCCGGCGCGATGCCGATGCCCTCATCCCGCACCGACATGACCAGGTACTCGTCCACGAGCCGCGCGCCGACGTGGATCGTGGTCGCCTCGGGCGAGAACTTGGACGCGTTGAGGATGAGGTTGGAGAGCAGCTGGGACAGGCGGATGAAGTCGCCATCGAACCAGACGGCATCGCCCGGCAGCACCAGGTCCACCAGCTGGTGGCGGGCATCCAGCACGGGCTGGCTGGTCTCGATGGCCTGGGACAGCAGCTGCGAGAGCAGCACGCGGGACTTCAGCACCCGGAAGCGGCCGGTGTTGATGCGCGTGGCGTCCATCAGATCGTCCACCAGCCGGTTCAGGTGGCCCGTCTGGCGCGCCAGAATGCCTTGCAGGCGCTGCAGCATGGGCGAGGCGTCGGGCACGCGCTTGAGCAGCTCGACGCTCATGATGATGGGCGCGAGGGGGTTGCGCAGTTCATGGGCCAGCATCGACAGGAAGAGGGTCTGCTTGCGGTGGGCCTCGGCCGTCTTGGTTTCGCGGGCGCTGGCGTCGAGCGAGGCGATGACCAGGTGCTCGTTGGCCTGTCTGAGGCTGCTCGCCAGACTTTCCAGCACCTGGTTGTTGGCCTGTGGCAGGTCAAGCGAGGGCGCATCGGACAGGACCTTCTGCAGGTTCTGACGCAGCTGGTCGATTTCGTCGTTCACGTCGACCACCAGTGCGCTCATCTTCGCGCGGGTCTGGGGCGTCAGGACGTCGCCGGCCGGGACGCCCAGCGGTTCGCCCGATGGTTGCGACCGATCCTCCGGAGAGGACGGTACTTCCGAGCCTTGCATGTTTGTCCTTGACCGGGAGAGACCCCGACCAAAGAATCATGACACAGAATAATTACGGTCCAGAGTGATGCAACAAATCGTAACGACGTTCGCCGAAGGGTCCTCGCCCGACAGCAGGTCTTAACTGTGCGGAGTCAGCACCTCAGGCCGCGGCGCGTGTTCCCGGCCGGGTGCGGTAGAAGGTCAACGGGCTGGTCTGGCCTGCCTTGAGCACCGCCGGCTTCATCTTGCCCACCACATGCATCTCGCAGGGCTTGCAGTCGAAGCGCAGGGTGAGCTTCTCGTTGCCGTGGATGAGCTGCATGGGCTCGGCCTTGACGGTTCCCTGCACGCCGGTGACGCCCTTGGCCTGCTTGGGGCAGAGGCTGAGCGAGAAGCGCACGCAGTGCTTGGTGATCATGAGGCTCACCTCGCCGGTTTCCTCCTGGCTCTCGTAGGCGGCGGCGATCACCTTCACGCCGTGTTTCGCGTAGAAATCGCGTGCCTTGTGATTGAACACATTGGCGAGGTAGGTGAGCGTGTCTTCCGGGTAGGGCGCGGGCGGCTCTACCGGCACAGCGCGCGGCAGGCGGGTCCAGGCGGCGGCGCGGGCGGCTTCCAGCGCCTCGATGGCCTCGCGGCGCAGCGGGTTGAGCAGGGAGGCGGGCACAAAGCGCGGGCCCGAGAGGTTCAGCGCCACGTCGATGGGCTCGAAGACCGTGTCGCCCAGACGGGCCAGGCTTTCTCGAAGCTTGGCGTCGGCCTGCGCCGGGTCCTTGGCGGCCTCCAGTTTGCAGGGCAGGTGGGCGGTGGCGCTGTGGCCGTCCTCGTCGGTGACGGTGAGACTCAGGCCTTGCGGTGTTTCGTCCAGCCGCAGCCAGATGCCCATGCGGCGCTCGGCCGATTTCCTCTCCAGCGTGCGCACCCAGTCCATGTCGCGGTTGCGGTTGACGACCGTGTTCTTGCGCAGGTCTTTCAGGGTATCGATCGGGTCCTTGGGATACACGCGCCAGCGCGGGCTGCCGGGCGGGCCCAGGCGCTCGGCCCGGTTGATCTGCAGGCCGGTGAGTTCCTTCTGCAGGTCCAGGTAGCACAGGCCGTCGCCGTTGTGGATCACCGTGGCGGCGTCGTCGGTTTCCAGCTCGACACAGTCGGGGCCGACCTTGGTCACGTAGCCGATGGGCCGCCCGGGGTTCTTGGGCGTGTCGAAGGCGCCGATGTCGTCCTGGCGGCCCTGCACGAAGTAGTCGGTGAATTCGCGGTTGAAGTTCTGGTCGGGGTCGGGCGTGAAGCCGAAGGTGCAGCGCCCGCTGGAGGATCGGGCCAGTTCCGGCCGGTCTTCGAGGATCTGGTCGAGCAGCACGCGGTAGTGTGCGGTGATGTTCTTCACATAGGCCATGTCCTTGTAGCGGCCCTCGATCTTGAAGCTGCGCGCGCCGGCGTCGATCAGCGCGCGCAGGTTGTCGCTCTGGTTGTTGTCTTTCATGCTCAGCACGTGCTTGTCGTGCGCGACGATGCGACCCTGGCTGTCTTTCACTTCGTAGGGAAGGCGGCAGGCCTGCGAGCAGTCGCCGCGGTTGGCGCTGCGGCCGGTGTGGGCGTGGCTGATGAAGCACTGGCCGCTGTAGGCCACGCAGAGCGCGCCGTGGATGAAGAACTCCAGCGTGCAGCGCTCGGGGTCGGTGGCGGCGCGGATGTCGGCAATCTGCTGCAGCGTGAGTTCGCGCGCCAGCACGATCTGGTTCAGCCCGGCGTCCTGCAGAAAGCGCGCTTTCTCGGGCGTGCGGATGTCGGTCTGGGTGCTGGCGTGCAGCTGGATCGGCGGCAGGTCGATCTCCAGCAGGCCCATGTCCTGGATGATGAGCGCGTCCACCCCGGCGTCATACAGCTGCCAGGCCAGCTTGCGCGCGGGCTCCAGTTCGTCGTCGCGCAGGATGGTGTTCATCGTCACGAAGATGCGGCTGCCGAAGCGGTGGGCATGTTTCGCCAGCCGGCCGATCTCTTTCACCGAGTTGTCCGCGCTGGTGCGCGCGCCGAAGGACGGGCCCCCGATGTAGACCGCGTCGGCCCCGTGGTGGATGGCCTCGATGCCGATGTCGGCGTCGCGGGCGGGGCTGAGCAGTTCGATGTGGTGGGGCAGCATGGGCGTCTACGGGCAAAATCGGGCCAAAAAACTGCCCGATATTGTCCCGGAGAACCGCCATGTCTGCACCGCCCCACGCCCCTGATACCGCCATCGTCCTTGTGCACGGTTCCTGGCACGGGGCCTGGTGCTGGCGCCGCGTGCTGCCCTTGCTGCGCGGCGCGGGGGTGGACACGCACGCGGTCACGCTCACCGGCGTGGGCGAGCGCGCGCACCTGCTGAGCCCTGAAGTGGGCATCGACACCCATGTGCAGGACGTGCTCGGGCTGATCGAGGCCGAAGAGCTGCAGCGCGTCGTGCTGGTGGGGCACAGCTACGCCGGCAACCTCATCACCTGCGTGGCCGACCGCCTGCAGCGCTCAAACCCAGGCCGGTTGGTGCATCTGGTGTACCTGGACGCCGGCATTCCCACGCCGGGCAGCAGCTGGAGCACGCCCCACACGCCCGAGACCGTGGCCAAACGCGTGGCCGAGGCACAGGCCAGCGGCGGCCTGAGCTTTCCGCCGCCGGATGCGAGCGTGTTCGGCCTGAGCGGCGCCGACCGCGACTGGGTCAACCGCCGCCAGACGCCACAGCCCTTCCGCCTGTACCAGGAGCCCCTGCACTTCGACCCGGCGCTGGTGTGGGCGGTGCCCCACAGCTTCATCGACTGCACCGATCCGCCGCTGGCCACCATCGACGCGGCGCGCCGGCGCGTGCGCAGCGAGTCCGGCTGGGATGTGTTCGAGCTGGCCACCGGGCACGACCCGATGGTGAGCGCGCCGCACGAACTGGCCGATCTGCTGCTGGACATCCACCGCCGTGCCAGCACCTCCGAGGACGGGGCTGCACACCCGCGGTCCGGCCCTTTGACCCGCGCAGGACAGGCCGAGACCGGTTCTGCGCCGTGAGCCGCCGGCACATGGCCGCACCTGATCGCCCGCCGCGGCTGGACCGCATCGACCTGCTGCGGGCGTTCGCCATGCTGTGGATGACGGCCTACCACTTCAGCTTTGATCTGAACCACTTCGGGCTCATCGCCCAAGACTTCTACCGCGACCCGTTCTGGACCACGCAACGCAGCGCCATCGTGAGCCTGTTCCTGTTCACCGCCGGGCTGTCGCAGGCGGTGGCGCTGCAGCAGGGCCAGTCCGCCGGCCGATTCTGGCGGCGCTGGGTGCAGGTGGCGGGTGCGGCGCTGCTGGTGACGGCCGGTTCACTGCTCATGTTCCCGCGCAGCTTCATCACCTTTGGTGTGCTGCACGGCATTGCGGTGATGCTCATCGTCGTGCGGCTCACGGCCGGCTGGGGTGCCTGGCGCTGGCCGCTGGGGGCCCTGGCCCTGGCGGCACCGCTGCTGGGTCCTGCGGCCATGGCGGCCTGGCCGGCGCTGGAGGTGCTCAACGGCCGCTGGCTGAACTGGATCGGCTTCATGAACCGCCTGCCCATCACCGAAGACTATGTGCCGCTGCTGCCCTGGCTGGGCGTGATGTGGTGGGGCATGGCGGCGGGGCAGTGGACGCTGCGCCACCGCCCGCACTGGCTGGGCACGCCCGGCGCCCGGGCGGGGAGCTTCAAGCGGGCGCTGGTATTGCTGGGTCGCTGGAGCCTGAGCTATTACCTGCTGCACCAGCCGGTGCTGCTGGGCCTGATCTGGCTGGCCACGCAGCTGGCCTGATCTGGCCTGATCCCCAGCCTGCGCCGGCCCGGCCCATGCGTGGCTCTCATGCGCACATGAGGTCCAGCACCTCGTCCAGCGCGACGAGCAGCTGGTCCACATGCGCGCCCGTGGTGGCCGGGCAGACCAGCATCATGTTGTGGAAGGGCGTGATCATCACGCCGCGGTTGAGCAGGCCGAGGTGGATCAGGTGCTCCAGTTCCGCATCCAGCAGGGCACCGGCCTGTGTGCCGTTGCGCGGTGGCTCGGGCGTGAACTGGAATTCTGTGCGGGCGCCCACCTGCGTCACGCACCAGGGCAGGCGGTGCTGTGCGATGACACCACGCAGCCCGTGCGCCAGCTGGCTGGCCAGGTCGAGCATGTGGGCGTAGGACCCGGGCGTCATCACCTCCTCCAGCGCGGCGCGCATGGCGGCCATGGCCAGCATGTTGCCCGTGAGCGTGGTACCGATGCCGCTGTGGCCCGGTGGCGCCTCCTGCTTGGCGCGGGTGGCGCGTTCGGCCAGCGCCGCGCTCATGCCGTAGACCGCGCAGGGCACGCCCCCGCCCACCGGCTTGCCCAGCACGAGTGCGTCGGGCTGCAAGCCGTGCGCCCGTGTGTAGCCGCCCGGGCCGGTGCTGATGGTGTGGGTTTCGTCCAGCACCAGCAGCGCGCCGTGCTGGCGGATCAGCCCCTGCGCCGCCGACCAGAAGCCGGGGTCGGGCAGCACCATGCCGATGTTGGTCAGGGCGGGCTCGGCCAGCACGCAGGCCACGTCGCCGCCTTGCAGCGCGGCCGCCAGGGCGGGCAGGTCGTTGAACTCGACCACCACGGTGTGTTCCAGCAGGTCGTGGACCTGGCCGAGCAGGCTGTCGCGCTGCACTGGCTGGCCGTCGATCAGGTCCACGAACACGTCTTCGATGGTGCCGTGGTAACAGCCGTTGAACACCAGCAGCTTGCGCCGTCCGGTGGCCGCGCGAATCCAGCGCACGATGTAGCGGTTGGCATCGGTGGCGCTCATGGCGAACTGCCAGAAGGGCAGGCCGAAGCGCTCGCTCAGAGCCGCTCCCACGGCGGCGGCATCGGCCGTGGCCAGCATGGTGGTGAAGCCGCGCGTCGCCTGGCGTTGCAAGGCGGCAGCCACGGGGGCGGGGGAATGGCCGAACATGGCGCCGGTGTCACCCAGGCAGAAATCGACCCGGGTGTGGCCGTCCACGTCGGTGACCACGGCGCCGCTGGCGTGCTCGACGTGCAGGGCGAAGGGCGTGCCCCAGTCGTTCATCCAGTGCAGCGGAACGCCAAACAGCAGGTGTTGGCGTGCCTGTTCGGCCAGCGCAGCCGATCCCGGGTTGTCGTGGGTATAGCGGTCACGTTCGGTCTGCAGGAAGGCCTGGGCGCGGACCCAGTCAAGGCCTGGGCGGGTGGGGTCAGAAGGCGGCGTGGGCGATGGGCGTGGCATGGGGCGGGCGTGGCGGCAGGGTGGAGGCAGATCGCTGTTCATCCTATCCCTACGCAGCGCCGGGCGGCCATGGCTGAGTGGCCCTTGGGGGCATGGCCCCTGTCAGCAGCCCGGTGGCCACGCGGCCAGCAAAAAGCGCGGCCGTGGCCGCGCTTTCAGGCAGTCCGTGGGCGCGGCACACGCCCTGTGTGCCGCGCCCGACGGGTGCTTACTGCACCTTGGCTTTTTCGCG
>JAGXRS010000455.1 GCA_018335615.1 Hydrogenophaga sp.
CAGCGTGCTCAGGTTCTGGAGAAAGCGGAGGCCAGGTTTCACGCGCGGATTATCGGGGCAGGTGCCTGGGGCGGGTCAGCTGGCGGTCTCGGCGGCGGCGCCGGGGCGCTGCTCGGCCTCGCCGGCCGCGGTGGTGGCGTCGGCCTCGTCCACGTCGATCGCCAGCGCCAGGGGCGCGGCCAGCGCCGCATCGTCCTCGCCTTCGTCGTCGCCCTCGGCCGGCAACTCGTCCACCGGCAGGTCCAGGCGCTCGATCACGGTGCCGTGGATGTCCAGCGTGATGTCGTCGATCTCGCCCAGGCGCACCCGCACATGCGCGCCGCGCGGCAGGCCGTCGGCGCCCATCACCGGCAGCACCAGCGGCAGCGTGTCGGCGCGCACCAGGTTGTCCTTGAACAGCGTGGCGGTGATCTCGGTGGTGCCGTGCTGGCGCAGGTGCTGCAGCGTCCAGTAGCGCTCCATGCCGTTCTGGAAGCCGTTGTAGGCGGTGTAGGCGGCGTCGAACGCGCTGATGACCGAGAACAGGTTGGCGTCCTTCGGTTTGAAGGGTGCGGCCAGCGCGGCGGTCTTGCCGTGGCGGGCGCAGGCGATGATCTGCCACTGGTTGACCAGGTCCACGTAGCGGCGCAGGGGCGAGGTGCTCCAGGCGTAGCTCGGCACACCAATGCCCGCGTGCGGCTGGGCCTTGGTGCCCATGCGCACCTTCACGCCCGGCATCAGGCTGCCCTGGCTGCGGTAGATGCCCGGCACGCCGCACTCGGCGAGCCACTGGCCCCAGCTGCTGTTGGCCAGGATCATGGCCTCGGCCACCATCAGGTCCAGCGGCGCGCCGCGCTGGCGGGTGCCGATCACCACGGTCTCGTTACCCTGAGGGCCCGCCTCGCCCACGCCCTCCAGACGGAAGGTGTAGTCGGGCCGGCTGAAGTTTTCGGGCTTGCCGCGCACCACCTCGCGCTGCGCCTTGAGGTGCTTCGCCAGACGGAAGATGAAGGCCAGCGTGGGCTGCAGTTCTTCAATATGGGCTTCGGCCAGGGCCGGGCTGGCGGGCTCGGCGCCGGTCAGCCAGGCCTCGGTGATCACGGTGTCGAGCTGGTCGTGGCGCAGGTTGTGCCGGATCGGCACCCGCTCCAGCGCGGTGCGGCTGGCCTGGATGGCCAGGGTCTCCTCGTTGATCTGCACATAGAGCGAGACGGCCGGGCAATCGCGCCCGGCTTCCAGCGTGTAGGCCTGCACCACGGCGTCGGGCAGCATGGTGATCTTGTGGCCGGGCATGTAGACCGTGGACAGGCGGTGGCGCGCCACCTGGTCGATCGGGCTGTCGGGCTGGACCGCCAGGCCGGGCGCCGCGATGTGGATGCCCAGCGTCACCGTGCCACTGCCCAGTCCCTGCAGCGAGAGCGCGTCGTCGATCTCGGTGGTGTGCGAGTCGTCGATGGAAAAGGCCTGCACCGGGGCCAGCGGCAGTTCGTCGGCAATCGCCGGCGCCTGCAGGGCCGGGAAGCCGGTGCCTTTGGGGAACTGGTCGAACAGGAAGCGCTGCCAGTGGAACTGGTAGGCGCTGGAGATGGCGCCGGCGTTCTGCAGCAGCGTCAGCGGTGCGGTGTGGCTGTTGCGCGCCGCCTCCACCACGGCCTTGTATTCGGGGGCGTTCTTGTCGGGCCGGAACAGGATCTTGTAGAGCTGCTGGCGCACCGGCTCGGGGCACACGCCCGCGGCCAGCTCGCCCGCCCAGGCCTCGATCTGGGCCTGCACCTGTTTCTTCTTCTCGATGGCGGCCAGCGCTTGCGCCAGGATCTCGGGCGGCGCTTTCTTGTAGCGGCCCTTGCCGGCGCGGCGGAAATAGTGCGGGGCTCCCTGCAGGCAGAGCAGGGCAGCGACCTGCTCGGCGGTGCCGGCGCTGGCGCTGAAATACTCGCGCGCCAGGTCGGCAAAGCCGAATTCGTCCTCTGGGGCGAATTCGTAGGCCAGCTCCAGCTCCATGCTCTCGGCCAGCGCCGCGGCGGCCGGCATCAGCTGGCCGGGGGCGGGTTTGTCAAAACGCAGCAGGGCATGGGCGGTCTTCACCTTCACGCGCTTGCCCGAATCCAGCTCGACCTGGAGGGAACTTTCGGCCTCGGACAGGAGGCGGCCGGTCAGCAGCTTGCCGGCTTCGTCAAACAGAATGTGCATGGGCGGGATTGTCCCATGCGGTGCCGGGCCACCTCAGGGCCGCAGGTCGAGAAAGCCGAAGACGGCGTCGATGTGGTCGTCGAAATCGCTGAGGGCGTGGTCGCTGCCCGGCAGCAGGCGCAGGGTGCCGCCAGCGCTGAAGGCCTGCATCTCCCGCCAGTCCAGCAGTTCGTCGCCCTGCGCGACCACGGCCATCAGGCGCTCGGGCGTGGCGGGCTGGTTTGCGCCCAGGCGGGCGATGTCGGCCTCCAGCACCCGCAGCTCGTCCACGAATGTCGGCTGGAAGAAAAACCGCTCCTGCGGGTCGTGCCAGGCGGTCTGTTCGCCGATGTAGCCCGCCAGGTCGCGCGCCGGATGGGCCGCCGGGTTCAGCAGCACCGCCCGACAGCCGGTCTGCAGCGCCACCCAGCGGGCGTAGAAGCCGCCCAGGGATGAGCCGACCACGGCCATGGTCTCGCGTGGCCAGCCGGCAATTCCCCCGGTCACCATTCGCATCGCCGCTTCGGGTGAGGGCGGCAGCTGCGGACACCACCAGGTGACGCCGGGGTGCTGGGTGCGCACCCGGGCCGCCACCTTCTGTGCCTTCATGGATTGGGGCGACGAACGGAAACCGTGCAGGTAGAGGAGATGGGTGGTGCGGGGCTCGGACATGGGGGAAGGATAATCGCCGCCATGGCCGCCGTATTCGACAAACCCACCCTGCTGCAGCGCGTCGCCCCGGTGTTCCAGGGCTTCGACGGGCCCCTGACCCTGGCCATCCTGCTGTTGGGTGGTCTGGGCCTCATGACCATGTACTCGGTGGGCTTCGACCATGGCACCCGTTTTGTCAGCCACAGCCGCAACATGCTGCTGGCGCTGGGCGTGTTGTTTGTGGTGGCACAGGTTCCACCCCAGCGCCTGATGTCGCTGGCGGTGCCGCTCTACGTGGTGGGTGTGGCGCTGCTGCTGGCCGTTTTCCTGTTCGGCATCGAGAAAAAGGGTGCGCAGCGCTGGGTCAACCTCGGCGTGGTGATCCAGCCCAGTGAACTCATGAAGATCGCCATGCCGCTGATGCTGGCCTGGTGGTTCCAGCGCCGAGAAGGGCAGCTCAAGCCGCTGGACTTCGGTGTGGCCGCGTTGCTGCTGGCGGTGCCGGCGGCGTTCATCCTGAAGCAGCCCGACCTGGGCACCACGTTGCTGGTGGTGGCCTCGGGCCTGTTCGTCATCTTTTTCGCCGGCCTGAGCTGGAAGCTGATCCTGCCGCCGGTGCTGATCGCGGGAGTGGGCATCGTCATCCTGATCCTCATGGAGCCGCAGTGGTGCGCCCCCGACGTGGACTGGAAGGTGCTGCGCGAGTACCAGCGCCAGCGCGTGTGCACGCTGCTCGATCCCTACAAGGACCCGTTGGGCAAGGGCTTTCACATCATCCAGGGCATGATCGCCATTGGCTCGGGGGGTGTCTGGGGCAAAGGCTTCATGCAGGGCACGCAGACCCACCTGGAATTCATCCCGGAGCGCACCACCGATTTCATCTACGCTGCCTTCTCTGAAGAATTCGGCCTGATGGGCACGCTGGGCCTGATGCTGGCCTTCATCTTCCTGGTGGTGCGTGGTCTCATGATCGCGCTGGAGGCACCAACCTTTTTCTCCCGCCTGCTGGCCGGTGCGCTCACGCTCAACATCTTTGTCTATGCCTTCGTGAACATGGGCATGGTCAGCGGCATCCTGCCCGTGGTCGGGGTGCCGCTGCCCTTTGTCAGCTACGGGGGCACCGCCATGGTCACGCTGGGTATCGGCTTGGGCATGCTGATGTCGATTGCCAAGTCCAAACGGCTGATGCAGTCATGACGGCGGCCGATGTGCGCGCTGCGGTCGCCGTGGTGGGGGCGGGCAACATGGGCGGCGCCATGGCGGCGCGCCTGTGCGCGCTGGGCTGGCCGGTGGTGGTGTGCGACATCGACCCCGCCCGCCAGCAGGAAGCGCGTGCAGCGGG
>JAGXRS010000456.1 GCA_018335615.1 Hydrogenophaga sp.
GAGCCGATCGGGGTGCAGCGCACGGGGCAGAACCCACCCACCGGCGAGAAGCCTGCGGGCCAGGCGCCGGAAGACGCGCCGGTGATGGTGGTGTCGTCGCGCCCGGGTACCCCGACGGGCGCCGCTGCTGCGTCCACTCAGCGCGGCGGATCGGCGAGCCGCGATGACGAATCGCATGCCCAAAGCGGCGCGGCAGCGAACCCCGACGATGATCTGGCCACGGCCACGCGCAGCCTGGAGCACCACCAGCGCCAGCTGCAAGCGCTGCTGGACCAGCTGACCCAGGGCACCACGACGGCGTCCAGTGCGTCTGGCACTGCCGCATCGCCCGCCAGCGCATCCGATGCACTGGCCACCGCCACCGCCGGACTGTCCACCGCCATGCCCGGCTCCGCATCAGCGCTGTTTGGCGGACAGCTTCCAGCCTCGGCCACGCCCAGAGTCGCAGCCAGCCTGCTGGGCGACCGCAGCCTCACCCTGCCCAAGGGCACCGCCTTCACCTGCGCCCTCAAGACCCGGGTGATCAGCGCCACCTCGGGCCTGGTGGGCTGCCAGGTCCAGCGCGACGTATACGGCGACAACGGGCGCGTGCTGCTGATCGAGCGCGGCTCGCACCTCGACGGCGAATACCGCTCGGCCTCGGTGCGCCCGGGCAGCGTGCGCATTCCGGTGCTGTGGACGCGGGTGCGCACGCCCCACGGCGTGACGGTGGACATCGAGTCACCCGGCACGGGCCAGCTGGGCGAATCGGGGATGGACGCCCATGTGGACAACCGCTGGGGCGCGCGCATCGGCGCGGCCATGCTGCTTTCGCTGATCGACGACTCGGTCCAGCTGGTGATCGAAAACCAGGCCAAAGACCAGCAGGCCAACACCATCGTGCTGCCATCGACCACCGACAACGCCAGCCAGCTGGCCGAGAAGGTGCTGGACAGCACCATCAACATCCCGCCCCTGCTGCTCCAGAACCAGGGCGGCATCGTCGGCATCTACGTCGCGCGCGATGTGGACTTCTCGTCGGTCTACGAACTGCAGCCGACAAAGCGGTGAATGCGATGAACGCCATGAACGCCATGAACGCGATCAATACCCTGCCCGGCATCGAAGCGCACCCGCTCGACGGCTGGTGCGGCGACGCCACCTCGGTGGTGGAGTTCTTGCGGCCCTTGCGCGAACAGCTCGACGCCCCTGGCGTGCTGGAGGTTTGCGTGAACCGCCCAGGTGAGCTGCAGGTGGAAACGGTGGGCGGCTGGCGGGCCGTCCACGCACCGGCCATGACCCAGGAGCGCTGCCTGTCCCTGGCCACGGCGCTGGCCACCTACTGCGACCAGCAGATCAACCAGGAACGGCCCCTGCTCTCGGCCACGCTGCCCACCGGCGAGCGCATCCAGTTCGCCATTCCACCCGCCGTGCCGCGCGGCACCGTGTCCATCACCATCCGCAAACCGTCGAACGTGGTGCTGCGCCTGAGCGATTTCGAGCAGGATGGCTTGTTTGGCCGTATGGGCGAGGCGGCCGCCACTCCAAGCCCGGCGTACCACGACGGCCTGCAGCCTTTCGAGCATGAGCTGCTGGCCCTCAAAGCCGCCGGCCGTTACGCGGATTTCATGCGCCTGGCGGTGCGCCAGCACCGCACCATCGTGGTCAGCGGCAAGACCGGTTCGGGCAAGACCACCTTCATGAAGGGCCTGATCGAAGAGGTGCCGACACACGAGCGCCTGATCACCATCCAGGACACCGCCGAACTCACCCTGCCCAACCACCCGAATGTGGTGCACCTGTTCTACAGCAAGGACGCCCAGGGCACGGCCCGGGTCACCGCCAAGTCGCTGCTCGAAGCCTGCCTGCGCATGAAGCCCGACCGCATCCTGCTGGCCGAGTTGCGCGGCGAAGAGTGTTTCTCCTTCATCCGTTTGGCCGCCTCGGGCCACCCGGGCAGCATCACCAGCGTGCACGCCGGCAGCTGCGACCTGGCACTGGAACAGATGGCGCTGATGATCCGCGAGAGTGGTGCCGGTGGCGGCCTGCGCATGGACGAGATCAAAGGCCTGCTGCGCATCGTGGTCGATGTGATCGTGCAGTTCGACCGGGACGAGCGCGGGCGCTTCATTGCCGACGTGGCTTACGCGCCGCGCCGCCGGCACCAAGCTACCGGACCCTACCCACTGCGCGCCAGCACCCTGCAGGCGCCAGGCGCTGCCGGCGAGGGAGCGCTGTCATGAACCAAAGCCTGGCTTCACCCTTCGCGTCCTGGCCCTTGGGCCGGCGCTTGGCTGCGGGCGCCTTTGCAGCGGTGCTGGCCACAGCCCTGATCGGTGCGGCGGTCTACGCATCGGGGGTGCTGTTCCTGCTGCTGAGCAAGGCCGACCCCCGGCAGGCCAGTTGGGGCAGCATTGCCTCCTACTGGCGGTTCTATGCCGACGATGCCGTATTGCGCCCTCGCCTGCTGATCGCCATGGCGGTCTCGGGTATCGGTTTTCTGGTGATATTGCCCGGCGCCTTGATCGCCGCCGCACGACCCCGCCGCGCGCTGCACGGCGACGCGCGTTTTGCCAGCAGCGCCGAAGTGGCCCGAGCCGGCTTGCTCGGCTCTGGCACCCATGCACGGGGTCCGAGCATCCTGATCGGGCGCTTCAAGGGCTGTTTCATCAGCCTGCCGGGGCAGCTGTCGGTGATGCTGTCGGCCCCCACGCGCAGCGGCAAGGGCGTGGGCGTGGTGATTCCCAACCTACTAAACTGGCCGGACTCGGTCGTGGTGCTGGACATCAAGGGCGAAAACCACGCCATCACCGCCGGCTTCCGCGCCGCCCACGGTCAGGCCGTCTACGCCTTCTCCCCGTTCGACGAAGCCGCCCGAAGCCACCGCTGGAACCCGCTCTCCGCCGTGCGCACCAGTGCGCTGCACCGGGTCGGCGATCTGCTGGGCATTGGGCAGGTGTTCTTCCCCAACGACGGCAGCGGCACCTCGTCCGAGGCCTTCTTCAACGACCAGGCGCGCAACCTGTTCCTGGGCCTGGGCCTGCTGCTGCTGGAAACGCCCGAGCTGCCCCGCACCGTCGGCGAGATGCTGCGCCAGTCCTCCGGCAAGGGCCAGCCACTCAAGGACCACCTGAATGGCCAGATCAACCAGCGCCGCGAGGCCGGTAAACCCCTGAGCGACGAATGCGTCGATGCGCTGCAGCGCCTGCTGAGCAACTCAGAGAACACGCTGGCCAGCGTGGTCGCCACCTTCCATGCGCCGCTGACGATCTTTGCCGATGCGATCGTCGATGCGGCCACCAGCGCCGACGATTTCCGTCTGGAAGACCTGCGTCGCCGGCACATGTCGGTCTATGTGCGGATTCCGCCGCACCGCCTGGCCAGCGCGCGGCCCCTGCTCAACCTGTTCTTCTCGCAACTGGTCAGCCTCAACACCCGGCACCTGCCCGAGCAGGACGCCAGCCTGAAGCTGCAGTGCCTGCTGGTCAACGACGAATTCACGGCCATGGGCCGGGTCGGCATCATCACGCAGTCGGCGGCGTTTCTGGCCGGCTACAACCTGCGCCTGCTCACCGTTGTGCAGGCGATGTCGCAGCTCGACGCGGTGTATGGCGACAAAGAAGCCCGCACCTTCGCTACCAATCACGGCCTGCAGATCCTGTATGCGCCACGCGAGCAGCGCGACGCCGACGAGTACAGCGCCATGCTGGGCCACTTCACCGAACGTGCCACCTCGCATGGGCGCAGCCGCTCCTTCAGCGGCCAGGGCCACAGCAGCGTCAGCCGCAACGAGAGCGAGCAGCGCCGCGCACTGCTATTGCCGCAGGAATTCAAGGAACTGGGGCGCGAGCGGCTGGTGGTGATTGTTGAGAACTGCAAGCCGATCCTGGGCGAGAAGATCCGCTACCACCGCGAGAAGGTGTTTCAGGCCCGCCTGCTCCCCGCGCCCGCCGTACCCCCGATGGACATGGACCTGCACCTGGCACGCGTGCAGCAGCGCTGGCGCTATGCCAGCGACCAATTGGCGCCGGATGAGCAACTGCGCATCGACCAGCTGGCCTACGACATGGCCCAGCTGCCCGACCCGAGCGCTGGGCCACCCGCCGCACTCGCACAGAGCATTCTCGACTTCCTCGTCGGCGCATCGCCCGACGACGGTGCCCCCGGTGGCGCCATCGAACCCGTGGCCGACGAAGACGGCGTCCTGCTCACCACCCCTATCCCATCCGATTGATCGCGCCGAACCCACCTGAACCCTGGAGCAACACCATGCGAGCCCTCTGCGTCTACACGTCTATTGGCACACTGATCGTGCTGCTCAGCGCATGCAGCGCGCCCCCGAAGCCGCCCAGCGTGAACGAGGCACACAAGCGCCCGGCCAACACCCAGACGGCCGTTGAGCTGCAGGTGTGCCAGAACGAGCTGCAAAACACCCGCATCCTGGCCACCGAAGCCAGCCGCGCCGCCGACACCGCCACCGCCACGCTGGCCCGCCTGTCGGCACGCCAACAGCTGCTGGCGTCGATGCAGAAGCAAGCGATGGCCAACCGCGTGCACATCGTCCCCTTCGCTTTCAACAGCACCCATTTGTCGATGGCACCCGCGCAGGCATCGGCCATGGTGGAGGAAGCCAAAGACGCACCCTTGGTGGTGCTGCGCGGGCGCACCGACGGCGCCAGCGACACAGCAGCCGAAAGCCAGGTCGCGCAGGCCAGAGCCAACGCGGTGCGCGATTACCTGGTCGCCTGCGGCGTAGACCCCGCGCGCATACGCACCACCCACCAGCCCAGTGGCGACCACCTGGGCGACAACCGCAGCCCGCAAGGGCGCCACCTCAACCGCCGGGTGGAGGTCGAGGTGTACCGCGCCCTGCCCGTGATCCAACAGGCGTCGCCACCGCCACAGCCCTGACCCCACCACCAA
>JAGXRS010000457.1 GCA_018335615.1 Hydrogenophaga sp.
GATCTGCGCGCCCTGGCCGGCGGTGGCGATGCGCATCACATCGGCCATGCCGGCGAGGATGGCAGGGTTCACCTCCACCAGCTCCTGAGCGCCGGCCAGTGCGTCGATCTGGATGCGACAGGTGGCCTCCAGCGTGTACATGGACAGAAAAGCGTCGGCGATCGTGCGGCCCACGGTGAGCATGCCGTGGTTGCGCAGCACCAGGTAGTTGGCCTTGCCCAGGTCGGCCTGCAGGCGTGGCTTCTCCTCGGGGCGGAAGGCCACGCCTTCGTAGTCGTGGTACGCCAGCGAGGCCAGCACAAAGGTGCTCTGCTGGCTGATCGGCAGGATGCCGTGCTTCTGCGCGCTCACGCCCACGCCGGCACGCGTGTGTGTGTGCAGCACGCAGCCAGCTTCGGGTCGTGCCTCGTGCACAGCGCTGTGGATCACGAAGCCGGCCGGATTCACTGGAAACGGCGTGTCGTGCAGCTTGTTGCAGGCCGCGTCCACCTTCACCAGGCTGGACGCCGTGATCTCGTCGAACATCAGCCCGTAGGGGTTGATGAGGAACTGGTGTTCACCACCGGTGACGCTGTCGGGCAGCTTGGCGCTGATGTGCGTGAACACCAGGTCGGCCCAGCCATAGGCCGCCACCAGCCGGTAGCAGGCCGCGAGGTCGCAACGCAGCTGCCACTCTTCGGCACTGACGCTGTCTTGAAGCGAGGGGATGTTGAGCATGCCGTGTCTCCTGCGCCGCATCGGGATGCGCGGCGGTGGGCCACATGGTGGCGCGGACGCGAGAGGCAGGCTGTCGCAGGATGGACAAGTGACGATGCGGTGGGGAACACGATCCCCCTCCAGCGCGAGGGCCTTCAAGCCCAGGATGCCGCGTAACTGGCTCTGCCAGGCCGCTGGCACCGCCCCCTGGAGGGCTGAGGGCTGAGGGCTGCGGCTCCCAGCCTGCCTGCGCAGGCTTGGACAGACCGAAGAGGCATCGGCTCTGCCGGTGCCGCGGCCTGCAAGGCACGCCGCAAGGCGGCGCGGGGGGTTACTGGGTCTTGCAGGTGTTGAAGCCCAGCAGGGCGTAGGGCGGGCACCAGCCCATCAGCCCGGTCAGCAGGGGCACGACGCCGATGTAACCCCAGAGGCCCACCGTGCCGGTGGCCGCGGCGGCGATCAGGGCGAGGCCAGCGACGATGCGCAGGGTGCGGTCGATGCCGCCAACGTTCTTGGTCATGTGAATGCTCCAGTTCAGCACGGGCAGGTGCCCGATCCCGGGAGCGGTGGGCGGGATTGCCGGATACCGCGGGGAGTGGTCGTATTGAATCCGGGCGTGCGCTGCCGGTATGTGACCTGGGTCACAAAGCGATGGCCCGCGACGCGCGGCCCGCGGCGGCTGGTCCGGCCGTCTTCGGGGTGGTCAGCGGGTCTGGGCGCTGGCGAGCAGGCGCAGGGCCGCGCTGTCGCGTATGGTGATGCACTCGCGCGAGAGCTCCACCAGCCCGTCGCGTTCGAAGCGGTGCAGCAGGCGCGTCACGATCTCGCGCACGGTGCCCAGTTCGTCGGCCAGCGCCTGGTGCGTGGCGCGCACCTGCTGGCCGTGGCCGAGCAGGGTGCCGGCGAGCCGGCTGTCCAGGCGCTGGAACGCGATGGCCTCGATCAGCGCCGTGAGGTCGGCCATGCGGGTGGCGAACAGGCCCAGCACGAAACCGCGAAACGTCGGGTCGGCCAGGGCGTCCTGGAAATCCGGTGGCGACAGCAGGCTGAGGCGGGTGTCGGTGGTGGCCACGCCGCGGGCGCTCAGCGACTGACCGGCAAACAGGCCGGCCGAGGACACCAGGCACATCTCGCCGGGCAGCACCCGGTACAGCTCCAGTTCGCGCCCGTTGGCCGCGCTGCGCGACACGCGAACCTCGCCGCTCATCACCAGGGGGAAGCCCTGGCAGGGGTCGTTTTCGCGGAACAGCACGGTGCCGGGTGGCACCTGCAGCACCGGCAGGCCAGGTAGCAGACCGCTCAGGCCCGCCAGCCCGGGGTAGAGCCGTAGCAGGTCATGTGCGGGTAGGGCGTCCATGGCTGGCATTGTAGGGTGACGTACCCAGGCAACGCGTGATCCGAATGAGCGGTACGAGTTCATTCGAATTTTTCGAATGATGGCTTCAGGCCCTTTCACCCTGGGGACGGGTGGATTTTTCTAAACTGCCGGCATGTCGCCTTCCCGGATGCCCCCGCACCACCCTGCCCCTTACCACCCCGTGGCCGTCGTGCTCCATTGGGTGCTGGGTCTGGCCCTGATCGGCCTGTTCGCCGTTGGCCTCTACATGACCGGGCTGCCGTTTTCACCCGAGAGGCTGAAGCTCTACAACTGGCACAAGTGGGCCGGCGTGGTGCTGCTGAGCCTGTCCTTCGTGCGCCTGATGTGGCGCCTGACCCACCGCCCGCCGGCGCTGCCCATGGCCGTTGAAGCTGCCATGCCCGCCTGGCAACGCACCGCCCACCAGGCCACGCACATCGGCTTGTACGCGCTTTTCTTCGCGGTGCCGCTGCTGGGCTGGGCCTACAGCTCGGCCGCCGGCTTTCCCATCGTGTTGTTCGGCCTGTGGCCGTTGCCCGATTTCGTTCCGGTGAACGAGTCGCTGGCCGACGTGCTCAAGCCCCTGCACCAGTGGGCGGCCTATGGCATGGCCGCGCTGGTGCTGCTGCACGTGGCCGGCGCCCTCAAGCACCACTTCATCGACCGCGACGGTCTGCTGCGGCGCATGGCCTTCGGGCGACCCTGATTTTTCGCAAGGAATGACTCCATGAAATCCGCTTTTCTGTCCCTGTCCTTGTTCGCCGCCATGGCCGCCCCGCTGGTCGCGCAGGCCCAGCAGGCGCTGGTGCCGGCCCAAAGCGAGATCGCGTTTGTGAGCCGGCAGATGGGCGTGCCGGTGGAAGGGAAGTTCAAGTCCTTCAGCGCCCAGGTGGCGTTTGACCCGGCCCAGCTCGCCAGCAGCCGCATCGCCTTCACGGTGGACACCGGGAGTGCGGACATCAGCCGCGAAGCCAACGCCGAACTGCCCAAGCCCACCTGGTTCAACGTGGCCGCCTTTCCCCAGGCCACCTTCACGTCCAGCAGCATCAAGCGCGTGGACGCCACCCGCTATGAGGTGGCGGGCAAGCTGGCCATCAAAGGCGTGAGCAGCGACGTGGTGGTACCCGTGACGCTGGCGCAGAACGGCGCCACCACCGTGGCCTCTGGCGCGTTCCCGATCAAGCGCCTGACCTTTCGCATCGGCGAAAAGGAGTGGGCCGACACCTCGATGGTGGCCGATGAGGTGCAGGTGAAGTTCAGGATTGCCTTGACTGGTGTCCCCAAGCTCTGACTTGTTTTCCCCTTCTGATCTTTCCGTTTCTTTCCTTTTTTCTTCCTTCACTCAGGAGTCTTTCATGCGCAAATCCCTGTCCCTGCTGGCCGCTGCGGCCGTTCTGTCCACCGCCGGCATCGCCCAGGCCGCGGAGTACGCGATCGACCCGACGCACACCTTCGCCACCTTCGAAATCGGCCACTTCGGTGCCACCACCAACCGCGGCCGTTTCGACAAGAAGGAAGGCAAGATCAGCTTCGACAAGGTCGCCAAGACCGGCAGCGTGGACATCAGCTTCGACGTGGCCTCGGTGAACACCGGCACCCCCATGTTCGACAAGCATCTGCTGAGCGCCGAGATCCTGAATGCCGAGCAGTTCCCCAAGGCCCGCTTCGTGTCCACCAAGTTCCAGTTCAACGGCGACAAGGTCAGCTCGGTGGACGGCAACCTGACGATCATGGGCAAGACCCAGCCCGTGACGCTCAAGGCCACCCAGTTCGCCTGCTACGACAACCCGATGGTCAAGCGCGAGGTCTGCGGTGGCGACTTCGAGGCCACCATCGACCGCACCGCCTTTGGCGCCGATTACGGCGTGAACTGGGGTTTCCCGAAGAACGTGCGTCTGGTGTTGCAGATTGAAGCGGTGAAGCAGTAACTCCCTGCGCGGCTGCGCGGCTTTCCCCCGGAGGGGGACCACGCCAGTGGCCCGGCAAAGCCGGTTCCACGGCGTGTGCTGCGTGAAGGCACGTGCGCCGGTTGCATGATCTTCCATGACAAAGGCCCGCGCTCGCGGGCCTTTGTCATGGGCGGGTGGCTTCTTCGAGTCGGTCGAGGAAGCGCAGGGCGTGTTCGCGTGAGGCGCCACACATCTCGGTGTTGGGCTGCAACGAGCCGCACACCGCTGGCCTTTCCGGCTGGCCGAACAGCTGGCAGCGCAGCTCGGCATCCAGTTGCGGGCAGGGCAGGCCCGCCGGCTTGCCGTGTGGGAATCATTGGAACTGGATTCGCTATCCAGTTTTCGGAGTAGTTTCCCAATGGCTCCCACAGGCTTTAGGCGTGTAGGAGCTAAAGGCTAAAACGACTCTTTTTACTGGGTTCCACTATTACGGAGCCCACGATGACCTTCACCACCCCCGACCTCACTGCCAACCAGCACGACGACCTCTCCGTTTCCCCGACCGCCACCGCGCCGGTAGCTTTCTCTTACGTTCGCTTTTCACATGGCCGTCAGAAGAACGGCGACAGCGTGCGCCGCCAGCTTGCCCTGTCCCGTGAGTACGCCGACAAGCACGGCTTGCAGCTGCAAGAGCTTACCTATAGCGACCTCGGTTTGAGTGCCTTTCGTGGTGCCAACATCGAGCGAGGTGCTCTAGCCGCGTTCATCAAGGCGGTCGAAGACCGTAGCATCCGGCGCGGGTCCTACTTGCTGGTCGAAAATTTCGACCGTCTCTCCCGCGCTGAGGTCCACGTCGCACTACAGTTGCTGCTGCGTCTCGTATCGGCTGGCATCGTCGTCGTCACCCTTATGGACGGCAAGGTCTGGAACGAGCAGACAGTGGCCGATACGACCAACCTGCTAGTGACCATCATCTTCATGGCGCGCGCCCATGACGAAAGCCTGGGCCGCTCCAAGCGGATTCGGGAGATTCACCAGGCCAAGCGCGCCCGCCGCGACCCGGCAATATTTGGCCAGGGGCCTGCCTGGGTAGCCCGCAAGCCGGACGGCTCTGGCTGGGACCTCAAGCCCGGCATGGCCGAGAGCATCCAGCGCGTGTTCGAACTGAGCATCCAAGGGGTCGGCAGCGTAGCTATCGCACGCATGGCCAACGCCGAGGGCTGGGTTGCACCCGCCAAGGTGCCGCGCTGGAACACGACACTGCCTAACAAGCTGCTTCGCAACCGTGCCGTTCTCGGGGAGTACGAGCCCAAAGAGGTGAGGGGAGCTACCCGCGTCTCAACGGGCGAAGTGTGGACGGACTACTACCCTCGCGTGGTCGAAGAGGACACTTTTCTCAAGGCCCAGGCAGCCGCTCACAACCGTCTCAACCTGCCTAGCCGGCGCGATGCCGGTTACCACAACGTGCTCCAAGGGTTCGCCTACTGCGGCCACTGCGGCCAGACTCTCTTGCGCAAGCGCAAAAGTGGCGCAAAGAACGCTGTCGGATATGCACAATACATGTGCAGCGGCAGGCATTGCGGTGAAACACAGTGCCCGACGGTCGCCGCGCGGCCCCTTGAGCAGCGCTTGCTGCCCAATCTCGTGCGCAACGCTGTCAGCGAGGTGGCGCGAACCGACCGACTGGCTGTACTGCGCGACCTGTTGGACACCAAGGAAGCCGAGCATCGAGACGCATCGAAAGCGGCCGAGCGTATCCTGACCATGCTACAGAGCGCATCGAGCCCGCTGCTAGAGCGCCGCTTCCGTGAGCTGGACGGCAAGGCCACAGCAGCCGGCACCGAGGCCGAAGCCCTTCGCGCAGAACTGCATGCCAGCCAAGGCACGCTGTGCGATGAGGACGTGGACGATGCGATTGAAAAGGCGATGGCGGCTGTCTTGGACGTCACCGACCAGCACGCGACAGAGCGAGCCGCGCTGCGCGACAGTCTGGCCCGAGCCTACTCCGCCGTCTGGGTGTGGCCAGACAAGATGCTGGCCGCGACCCTCGCCCAGGGGCGGCGTGAGGTCGTCTGGGTTCCATTGGGCGCGGAGGCATCTATTGTCGAGGCCCTGACGGGCCAGCTCGTGCTGCCACCCTTGCCCAAGCACCTGCGGGCCCATCAGCCAGACGCCTGACCGCTGGTCAGGGTCTACCGTCGGATGCGACCGTCTTGCAGACCGTCGCCAAAGGGTAGACGGTAGAAGCAGACGCTTCCACCGCAAGCCCCGGGGTCGGCGGCTCTATGGTCGCTAGGGCGACACGCCACCTTGTCGGGCTGGACGCCCGCCATCCCCTCTCAATACCGCGCCCCATCCCACTGACACCGCACTGCGGTGTCAACGGGCGGGCAACCCGCGCGATGCTTGCCGTTGTTTCCGCTGTTCGCGGCCCCTAACGGCTCCGGCTGGACGCCGGACACCTCCCAGGTTGCCCGCCCGCTTTCAGCGCGCTGGGGGCGGGGCTATGCCCCCGCTGCTCAACCGGAGCGTGGGCGCTCCTATTCCCGCTGAGGGCGGGAATTTGCTGGCGGCTCCCCCGGCAGCGCTCCGACCCAGTGGGCTGGGTGCGGTTTGCTGGGCTGCGTCTGGACGCCTTGCCCCACGTCCCCTGGCGTGGCCCCCATCCGGGCTGCCGGGAGGTCCTCCCTGCGCCCTATGATGGGCGCATGGACACAAAAGTAACAACAACACCGCAGGGATTTATCGAGCACTGGCAGGGGGTTGCCGCGAGCGAGCTGGCAACCGCTCAAACTTTCATCATGGACCTGTGCGAGCTGCTGGGCGTCCCCAAGCCACACGCGACGCCTGCACAGGACTACATGTTTGAGAGGCCTGTAACGTTCAGCCACGGCGATGGCTCCAGTAGTGCCGGCCGCATCGACTGCTACAAGCGCGGCCACTTCGTGCTGGAAGCCAAGAAACTCAAGGCCGGGTCGCACACCAAAGGGTTCGACGACGGCTTGCTACGCGCCCGTAGCCAGGGTGAAGGCTATGCCCGAGCCCTGCCCGCCGAAGAAAGCCGCCCGCCGTTCGTCATGGTGGTGGATGTGGGCAACGTCATCGAGGTGTACGCCGAGTTCAGCCGCACCGGTGGAACCTACACACCGTTCCCCGACCCGCGCAGCCACCGCATCATGCTGGCCGACCTGGCTAACCCCGATGTGCTGGAGCGGCTACGCAAAATATGGACACAACCGGATGACCTTAACCCGGCGCTGATCGCCGCGAAAGTCACTCGCGATGTGTCCACCAAACTGGCCCTGCTGGCTCGCTCGTTGGAGCAGGTAGGGCACGCGCCCCATACCGTGGCGGCCTATCTCTCACGCTGCCTGTTCAGCATGTTCGCCGAAGATGTCGAGCTGTTGCCCAAAGGCTCTTTTCAGGCGCTTCTGCTTCAGCACAGGGAAAGCCCGGCCACAGTGCAGCAGATGTTACGTAGCCTGTGGACTGACATGGACAGAGGAGGCTTCTCGGTGGCTCTGGTAAAGCAGGTGCTGAAGTTCAACGGCAAGCTGTTCAAAGGCGACAGCGCCGACGGATACAGCCTGCTGCTCACGCCTGAACAAATCGACCTGCTGATACAGTCCGCCCGCGCCAACTGGCGCGAGGTGGAGCCCGCCATTTTCGGCACGTTGCTGGAGAGGGCGCTCGACCCCGATGAGCGTCACGCTCTGGGCGCCCATTACACGCCGCGAGCCTATGTGGAACGGCTGGTGTTGCCCACTGTGATTGAACCGCTGCGTGCCGAATGGGCCAACGCTCAGGCCGCCGCGCTGCTGTTGGCGCACGAAGCCGCCGAGCTGGAGTCGAACCCGCCCGCAGTCAAGACAAAGAAGGACTTTGCCGCGCTGGACCGCCACAACGCTGCCGTGCGTGCGAAGTGGACCGAGGCCCGCCTGCAGGTGCGCGATTTTCTGCACCGCCTGTGCACCCTGCGTGTGCTGGACCCGGCGTGTGGCAGTGCGAACTTCCTTTACGTGACGCTGGAGCACCTGAAGCGCTTGGAGGGCGAGGTGCTCAACCAGCTGGGCGCCCTGGGCGACACGCAGGACGCGCTGGACCTGGGCCGCGAAACCGTGACCCTCCAGCAACTGCGCGGGGTCGAGCTGAACGAGCGCGCCGCCGCCCTGGCCGAGCTGGTGCTGTGGATTGGCTTTTTGCAGTGGCACATCCGTACCAACGGCCACGCCAGTGTGGCCGAGCCCGTAGTGCACGACTACCGCAACATCGAACACCGCGACGCGGTGCTCGCCTACGACAGCCAGGAGCCGATGACCGACGCCAGCGGCAAGGTGCTCACCCGCTGGGACGGCGAGACCGTCAAGCCTCACCCCGTCACCGGCCAGCCGGTGCCCGACGAGGCGGCGCAGGTGGTGCAGTGGCGCTACCTCAACCCCCGGCAGGCGGTGTGGCCCAAGGCCGATTTCATCGTGGGCAACCCGCCCTTCATTGGCGCAGGTGCCATGCGTGGCGCCTTGGGCGACGGCTATGTGGATGCCTTGCGGGGCAGTTGGCCCAAGGTGCCCGAGAGCGCCGACTTCGTCATGTACTGGTGGCACCACGCCGCCGAGCAGGTGCGCGCCGGGCAGGTCGAGCGCTTCGGCTTCATCACCACCAACAGCCTGCGCCAGACCTTCAACCGCCGCGTGGTCCAGCACGCCACGGCGGACGGCCGGCTGTCACTGGTCTATGCCGTGCCAGACCACCCCTGGGTGGACAGCGCCAACGGCGCGGCGGTACGCATTGCCATGACGGTAGCCGCGTCCGGCCAGCACGAGGGACGGCTATACACCGTGCAGACCGAGGCAGAGGGCGACCATGGCGAGGTGGCTGTTTCGCTGGCCGAGCGCCGAGGGCTGATTCACCCCGACCTGTCCGTCGGTGCCAATGTCGCTGGGGCGTGCAGCCTGCGGGCCAATGCCGACTTGAGCAACCGGGGCGTACAGCTCTTTGGCGCGGGCTTCATCGTCACACGTCAGGAGGCGGCCGGCCTTGGGCTGGACACTGTTGCGGGCCTTGAGCGTCATGTCCGCGAGTACCGCAACGGTCGCGACCTGACCGGCACCCCGCGTGACGTGCTGGTCATTGACATGTTCGGCCTGACCGCCGAAGAGACTCGGCAGCGATACCCCGCCGCGTACCAGTGGCTGCTGGAGCGGGTCAAGCCTGAGCGTGACCAGAACAACCGCGCCACGTACCGTGACAACTGGTGGTTCTTTGGAGAGCCGCGCCGCGTACTTCGGCGGCAGATGGAGGGGCTGCCCCGTTACATCGCCACGGTGGAGACCGCCAAGCACCGGGTGTTCCAGTTTCTGGACGGGGCGGTGCTGCCCGACAACAAGCTGGTGGCGATTGCTTTGCCGGATGGCTTGCACCTCGGCGTGCTTTCCAGCGGCCTCCATGGCGTTTGGGCAACCGCAGCGGGTAGTACGCTTGAAGACCGTCCCGTGTATGTAAAGACCACTTGCTTCGAGACATTCCCATTCCCCGATATTGACCCTGCCGGTGAGCTGGCTGGGCGCATCCGTGGCCTGGCCGAGCAAATCGACGCACACCGCAAGGCCCAGCAGGCGGCCCATGCCGATGCGACTCTGACGGCGGTTTACAACGTGCTCGAGAAGCTGCGCAGTGGCGAGGCGCTGACAGCCAAGGAGAAGCTCATCCACGAACACGGCCTGGTGGGCGTGCTCAAGAGCCTGCACGACGAGCTGGACGCCGCCGTGCTGCAGGCCTACGGCTGGGCCGACCTGACCCTGCCCGCCGGCACCGACACGCTGCTGGTGCGGCTGGTCGAGC
>JAGXRS010000458.1 GCA_018335615.1 Hydrogenophaga sp.
CTGTTCCAGCGCGAGCAGCGCAGCCTGTTCGGCGAGATCCTGGACTGGATGCTCACGCCGCTGCTGTTGTTGTGGCCGCTGTCGCTGGCCCTCACCTGGTTCGTGGCCCAGGGTATTGCCAGCAAGCCGTTCGACCGCGCGCTCGAATTCAACCTGCAGGCGCTGACGCAGTTCGTGGTGAACCAGAACGGCCAGGTCAGCTTCACCCTCACGCCCCAGGCGCGCGACCTGTTGCGGGCCGACGACTCCGGGCTGGTGTACTACCAGGTGCTCGACCCGCGCGGCGAACTCATCAGCGGCGAGAGCGACTTCCCCTTGCCGCGCGACAACGAAACGCCCGAGCCCGGGCGCGTGCTGCTGCGCGACGACATGGTGCGCGGTGACGAGGTGCGGGTGGCCTACACCTGGCTCATGCGCGGCAGCGGCAACCAGCGGCTGGTGCTGATGCAGATGGCCGAGACCAAAGGCAAGCGCTCGACGCTGGCGACCGAGATCATCAAGGGCGTGATGGTGCCGCAGTTCGTCATATTGCCGCTGGCGGTGCTGCTGGTGTGGCTGGCGCTGGTGCGCGGCATCCGGCCGCTGAACGAGCTGGAGCAGCGCATCCGCGCCCGCAAGCCCGACGACCTGAGCCCCATCGAGGAGTCGTTCATCCCGCAGGAGGTGGCACCGCTGGTGTCGTCCATCAACGACCTGCTGACGCGGCTGAAGACCTCGCTGACCACGCAGAAGCGCTTCCTGGCCGACGCGGCGCACCAGCTCAAGACGCCGCTGGCCGGTCTGCGCATGCAGGCCGAGCTGGCGCAGCGCGAGACCGACCCGACGGAGATCCGTGGCTCGCTGCAGCAGATTGCGCGCTCCAGCGCGCGCGCCACGCACACGGTGAACCAGCTGCTGGCGCTGGCCCGCGCCGAAACCACCGGGCGGGCGCTGCCCAGTGCGCGCATCGACCTGGCCCGGCTGGTGACGGGCGTGGTGCAGGACTCGGTGCCGCGTGCGCTGGAACACGGCATCGACCTCGGTTACGAAGGGCCCGACAGCGTGCCGGACGATTGCCTGATGGACGGCAACCCCACGCTGCTGCAGGAGATGGTGCGCAACCTGGTGGACAACGCCATCAACTACTCGGGCCGCGGGGGGGTGGTGACGGCGCGCGTGCTGCTGGACCCGTTCAGCGGCACGCAGATCCTGCAGGTGGAAGACAACGGGCCGGGCATTCCGACCAACGAGCGCGAACTGGTGCTGCAGCCGTTTTACCGGGCGCTGGGCACCAACGTGGACGGCTCGGGGCTGGGCCTGGCGATCGTGCACGAGATCGCGCAGCAGCACGGCGCCAGCGTGCACATGGACGACGCGCACCCCGACCGGGCGGCGCGTGGCTTGCTGGCGTCGGTGCGCTTCGCCCCCACCAAGGTGGCACCGCGGGAATGACGCAGGCCGATTCCGCGCACAGGACCGGCCCGCACAGAACTGGCCCGCGCAGGGCCAGTGGGCCGAACCGCGGACAGCTCAGGCCGGCTTGTAGACGTTGAGCTGCAGCTTCTCGCGCTCCACGGCACGGGCCACCGCGGGCAGCGCAGCGAAACGCTGGGCCAGGTCCCAGGTCTTGGGGAAACCGGTGGGGTCGATGCCGGCATAGCCACCCCAGCGCAACAGGGTGAGGGCGTAGGCGTCCAGCGCGCCCGGGCGCTCGCCCGTCATCCAGGGGACGGCACGCTCGGCCTGCGCTTCAATCTCGCCCAGCAGCTCGCGGTAACGCGCCACGGCGAAACCCTTGATGGCGTTCTGTGCCGCTTCGTCATCGGTGAACTTCTGCGGCATGAACACGTGCGTGAACGTGGGGTGCACCGTGTTGTTCATCCAGGTCAGCGTTTCCAGCGCGCGGGTGCGGGCCATGCCGCTGGCGGGCAGGATGCCGGCTTCGGGCAGTTTCGCATCCAGGTGCAGCAGGATGGTGACGATCTGCGTGACGACATCGTCGCCGTCCACCAGCACCGGCACCTGCCCGCGCGGGTTCATGGCGAGGTACTCGGCCGATCGTTGCTCGCCCTTGTGCAGCTTGACGCTGACGGGCTCGAACGCGACACCGGCCATTTCCAGCATGGCGTGCGGCACAAACGAGCAGGCGCCGGGGGCGAAGAAGAGCTTGAGGCTCATGGAACAGTCTCCTTTTTTGGGGGAAGTGGAAAGGGGTTCAGCTCAGGTGCTTGCCGACGATGCCGGCCAGTTCGAACATCGTGACCTGCGGCTTGCCGAACACCGGTTCAAGCTTGGCGTCGGCGTTGATGCTGCGCTTGTTGGTGGCGTCCTGCAGGCCGTTGGCCTTGATGTAGTCCCAGAGCTTCTTGATGACCTCGGTGCGCGCCACCGGCTCGGCGCCGATGACGGCGGCCAGCGCCTCGCTGGGCTTGAGGCCGGCACCGGCGGCCGTCTTGCGCGGCGCCTTCGGCGTCTTCACCGCGGCAGCCTTGGGGGCTGCGGCCTTCTTGGCGGCCCCGGTTTTGGCGGCGGCCTTGGCGGGCGCGGCTTTGGAAGTCGCGGCTTTGGCCGGTGCACCCGCGGCGGTCTTGCGTGGCGGGAACTTGGACGGCGCAAACTCGAAGTTCACCTTGCCGGCTTCCTTGTCCCAGGCCAGGAAGGCCTTGAAGGCGCGGCGCGTGCGCATGGACACGAACTTGTCGAGCAAATCCGTCTTGCCGGTGGACAGCAGCTTGGCCATCTGCTCGCGCGCCACCGGCTGCTGCAGGATGATCTTGCCGCTCTTGAAGTCGCAACTGGGCGTGGCCTGGGCTTCGGTGGGCACGGCCTTCTCGCACACGTAGTTGGCGCCGTGCTCGTGCACCGCGCCGCCGCACTTGGGGCAGGGGCCGAGCGATTCGCTGGCGCTGAAGTCGACCAGTTCGCCGGTCTCTTCGCTCTTCTTATCGTCGCCAAAATCGAATTCCAGCTTCCAGTTGCGGTCTTCTTCGCTGAACTTGAGCACGATCTCGGCCACGAAAGGCCAGCCGGCCTTGGAGCGGAAGCCCTCCAGCGGGCCGATCTTCTTGTCGGCCAGCAGGCTTTCGGCCTCTTGCGGCTCGAAGGTGCGCCCGGCCGGCGACTTGCCGAAGGAGAAGCCGCAACCGTCGGACTGGCCGTCGGCGCCGGTGCAGGTGTAACGGCGGTAATTTTCCTTCACCACGCCGCCACAGTTGGGGCACGGCGTGCCCAGCGTGGCGTAGTTGCCGGGAATGGTGTCGCGGTCGTATTCCTTGGCCTTGCGCACCATGTGCTGGGTCATGTCCGCGATCTCGGCCATGAAGGCGCTGCGGCTGAGCTGGCCCTTTTCCATCTGCGCCAGCTTGTATTCCCACTCGCCGGTGAGCTCGGCCTTGGAGAGTTCTTCCACGCCCAGGCCGCGCAGGAGCGTCATGAGCTGGAAGGCCTTGGCGGTGGGGATGATCTCGCGGCCTTCGCGGACGATGTACTTTTCGGTCAGCAGACCTTCGATGGTGGCCGCGCGCGTGGCGGGCGTGCCCAGGCCTTTTTCCTGCATGGCCTCGCGCAGTTCGTCGTCGTCGATCATCTTGCCGGCCCCTTCCATGGCGCCCAGCAGCGTGGCTTCCGAGTAGCGGGCGGGCGGCTTGGTCTTGAGCGCCTTGGGCTCCACCGACTCGGCGCGCACGGTTTCGCCCGGGCGCACCGGCACCAGGTTCTGGCCCTTGTCGCCCTCTTTCGCGTCGGCCACGTCTTCGGCCGCTTCCTTGCCGTACACGGCCATCCAGCCCGGCTTGACCAGCACCTTGCCCTCGGTCTTGAAGTGATGCCCGGCGGGCACGGCAGGGTCGGCCACGGTGGTGATGCGGGTCGTCACCGTGAACTCGGCGCTGGGGAAGAACACCGCGAGGAAGCGGCGCACCACCAGGTCGTACAGCTTCTGCTCGGCCTCGCTCAGGCCGCTGGGCGCCTGCGTGGTGGGGATGATGGCAAAGTGATCGCTCACCTTGCTGTTGTCGAAGATGCGCTTGCTCGGGCGGAGGTAGCCGTTGCTCAGTGCCGTGAGCGCGTGCGGCGCCAGGTGGCGCATGCCGCTGTCGGCCAGCATCTCGACCGTCTGCTTCACCGTGGGCAGGTAGTCCTCGGGCAGGGCGCGCGAGTCGGTCCGCGGGTAGGTCAGCGCCTTGTGGCGTTCGTACAGGCTCTGCGCCAGCTGCAGCGTGGTCTTGGCAGAGAAGCCGAAGCGGCCGTTGGCCTCGCGCTGCAGGCTGGTCAAGTCGTACAGCAGGCCGCTGGCCTGGGTGGTGGGCTTGCTCTCTTCCTTCACCGTGGCGGGCTGGCCGCGCGTGGCCTCGGCAATGGCCTGCGCCTCGTGCTGGCTCCACACGCGGTCGGCGCGCAGCTCGGCGTCGGCGTCGTCACCGGTGGGCTTCTTCCAGGCCGGGTCGAACCACTTGCCCGGGTATTGCCCGGCCTCGGCCGCAAAAGCACCGTGGATTTCCCAGTAGTCGCGGCTGCGGTGGGCGCGGATCTTTTCCTCGCGCTCGACCACGATGGACAGCGTGGGCGTCTGCACCCGGCCCACGGTGGTGAGGAAGAAGCCGCCGTCGCGTGAGTTGAAGGCGGTCATGGCACGGGTGCCGTTGATGCCGACCATCCAGTCGGCCTCGGAGCGGCTGCGCGCCGCGTCTGCCAGGCCCTGCATCTGCGCGTCGCTCTTGAGGTGCTCGAAGCCGTCGCGGATGGCCGCGGGCGTCATGGACTGCAGCCACAGGCGCTGCACCGGCTTGCCCAGGCCCTGGTAG
>JAGXRS010000459.1 GCA_018335615.1 Hydrogenophaga sp.
AGGCCGACCCGGCCACCAACGCGCTCATCATCACCGCGCCCGAGCCGCAGTACCGCCAGCTGCGCGCTGTCATCGACCAGCTCGACGCACGCCGCGCCCAGGTGTATGTGGAAAGCCTGATCGCCGAGGTGAACGCCGACAAGGCGGCCGAGTTCGGCATCCAGTGGCAGGGGCCGATTGGCCGCTCCGGTGACAGCCTGATCGGACTGCTGGGCACCAACTTCGGCACGGCCGCCGGCAACATCCTGAACCTGGCGCAGGGCAACACCCTGCCACCACCCGGCCTGAACATCGGCGCCGTGCAGCGCACCAACGGTGTGTATGTGCTGGGCTTTCTGGCCCGCTTCCTGCAGCAGACCGGCCAGGGCAACATCCTGTCCACGCCCAACCTGCTCACGCTGGACAACGAGGAAGCCAAGATCGTCATCGGCCAGAACGTGCCGTTTGTCACCGGCCAGTTCACCAACACCGGCAGCAACGAGGGCTCGGTCAACCCGTTCCAGACCATCGAGCGCAAGGACGTGGGCCTGACGCTGCGGGTGAAACCCCAGATCAGCGAGAACGGCACCATCAAGATGGTGATCTACCAGGAGGTCAGCAGCGTGCAGGCCTCGTCGGTCAACTCGGCCACCGGGCTGATCACCAACAAGCGCACCATCGAATCGACCGTGCTGGTGGACGACGGTGCCATCGTGGTGCTCGGCGGCCTGCTGCAGGACGAATACGCCGGCAACGAGGACAAGGTGCCCGGCCTGGGCGACATGCCGGTGTTGGGCCGGCTCTTCAAGAGCGAGACCCGCAGCCGGCGCAAGACCAACCTGATGGTGTTCCTGCGCCCGGTGGTGGTGCGCGACGCGCGCGAGACCAGCAACCTGGCGCTGGACCGTTACGAACTCATGCGCGCCGTGCAGAAAGACGCGCAACCCGTCAGCAGCGGCGTGCTGCAGATCAACGAGGCGCCGGTCATGCCACCACAGAGCCTGCCCGGACCCACCGTGCCGCCGCTGCAGGCACCCGCGGTGAGCATGCCGGTGGTGCCTCAGGCGCCCCTGCAGTTCTCGCCGCCAGCGCCGGCTCCATTCCCGCCGCCCCTGTCACCCCCGCAGTCAGCGCCGCTGCCACCCCAATGAGGCCCCGGCCGTGAAGTACCCGCTGCCCTACGCCTTCGCGCGCGAACACCACTGGCTGCTGGAAGACGACGGCGCCGGGCTCACACTGGTGGGCAGTCCCACCAGCACGGGCGACGCGACCGCGCAGACGCGCCGCCTGTCAGCGCTGTCCGAGATCCTGCGGCGCCACGCCGTGCGCGAGATGCGCTGGGAAGACGGCGAAACGCTGCGCCAGCGCATCAGCGCCGCCTACGCCCAGGGCGAATCCAGCGCGGCGGCGGTGGTCAGCGAGGTGCAGAGCGACGCCGACCTCAGCCGCATGATGCAGGAACTGCCCGCCATCGAAGACCTGCTGGAAACCGCCGACGACGCGCCCATCATCCGCATGCTCAACGCGCTGCTCACGCAAGCCGCGCGCGACGGCGCCAGCGACATCCACATCGAGCCCTACGAGCGGCACTCCAGCGTGCGCTTCCGGGTCGACGGCACGCTGCGCGAGGTGGTGCAGCCCAACCGCGCCCTGCACGCCGCCCTCATCAGCCGCCTGAAGATCATGGCCGAGCTGGACATTTCCGAAAAACGCCTGCCCCAGGACGGGCGCATCAGCCTGCGCATCGGCACCCGCGCGGTGGACGTGCGCGTGTCCACGCTGCCCAGTGCCCACGGCGAGCGCGCCGTGCTGCGCCTGCTGGACAAGAGCGAGAGCAAGCTCAGCCTGGAGGCCGTGGGCATGCAGGGCGATGTGCTGGCGCAGTTCCAGCGCCTCATCCAGCAGCCGCACGGCATCATCCTGGTGACCGGCCCCACCGGCTCGGGCAAGACCACCACGCTCTACGCCGGCCTGCAGCGCCTGGACGCCAATGCGCAGAACATCATGACGGTGGAAGACCCGATCGAGTACGAGCTGCCGGGCGTGGGCCAGACGCAGGTGAATTCGCGCATCGACCTCACGTTCGCCAAGGCCCTGCGCGCCATCCTGCGGCAGGACCCGGACGTGATCATGATCGGCGAAATCCGCGACTTCGAGACCGCGCAGATCGCCATCCAGGCCTCGCTCACCGGCCACCTGGTGCTGGCCACGCTGCACACCAACGACGCGCCCAGCGCCGTGACCCGCCTGACCGACATGGGCGTGGAGCCCTTCCTGCTCTCGTCCAGCCTGCTCGGCGTGCTCGCGCAGCGCCTGGTGCGCCGGCTCTGCGTGCACTGCCGCCGCCCGGACGAGCTCCACCCCGGTCAGTGGCTGCCGGTGGGCTGCCCGCACTGCAACCAGACCGGCTACAAGGGCCGCACCGGCATCTACGAGCTGATGGTGGCCGACGACGCCATCCGCGCCCTCATCCACAACCGCGCCGCCGAGAGCGCACTGCAGACCACCGCCGAGGCCGCCGGCCTGCGCTCCATGCGCGAGGACGGCCAGCACCTCGTGGATGCCGGCATCACCTCGATGGCCGAGGTGCTGAGCGTGACGAGGGATTGACCCCCCCGCGCCGCCTGCGGCGTCACCCCCAGGGGGCGATGCGAAGCGGCCCGGCAAAGCCGGTTCCGCCGCATCCTGGACGGGGACACGCGCGCCGGGTTGGTCGGATGTACGCTTGGTTTCGGTTACCTCATCACCCACTTTCTTCACATGCCCGCCTACACCTTTGAAGCCCTGGACGCCCAGGGCGCCACGCAGAAAGGTCTGATCGACGCCGACACGGCGCGGGCGGCGCGCGGCATGCTGCGCGCTCGCGCGCTGGTGCCGATCGCGGTGGAGCCGGCCATGGGCACCGACGAGCAGCGCCGGGGCAGCGGCCTGAACGTCACGCTGTGGGGCGGGCGCGTGTTCAGTTCCACCCTGCTTGCGGTGTGGACGCGGCAGATCGCCGGGCTGGTGGCCGCGGGTCTGCCGCTGGAGCGGGCGCTGGCCGCGCTCACCGAAGAGGCCGAAGACGACCAGCAGCGCAACCTGCTGGCCGCCCTGCGCTCGGAGGTGAACGGCGGCTCGCCCTTCGCCCGCGCCCTGGCGCAGCACCCGCGCGAGTTCTCGGCCATCTACATCGCCGTGATCGCCGCGGGCGAGCAAAGCGGCCAGCTCGGCACCGTGCTGGAGCGCCTGGCCGACGACCTGGAAACGCGCGAGGCCCTGAAGAACAAGCTGATCGGCGCTTCGCTGTACCCGGCCATCGTCACGCTGGTGGCCATCGCCATCGTGGTGTTCCTGGTGTCTTACGTGGTGCCGCAGGTGGCCGGCGTGTTTGCCGGCAGCCAGCGCGCCCTGCCCTTTCTCACGGTGGTCATGCTGGGCCTGAGCGATGTGGTGCGCCACCACGGCTGGCTGATGCTGCTGGGGCTGGGGCTGGGTGCCGGTGCGCTGGTGATGGCGCGGCGCAACACCGCCCTGCGCCTGCGCATGGACGCCGCCTGGCTGCGCCTGCCGCTGGTGGGCCGGCTGGCGCGCGGCTACAACGCGGCGCGCTTTGCCGCCACGCTGGCCATGCTGGCATCGGCCGGCGTGCCGATTCTGCGGGCGCTGCAGACCGCGGCTGAAACCCTGAGCAACCAGGCCATGCGCGCCGACGCGCTGGACGCGCTGGTGCTGGTGCGTGAAGGCGCGCCGCTGGCCTCGGCCCTGGCCAGCAAGAAGCGCTTCCCGCCGCTGGTGGCCATGTTCGCGCGCCTGGGTGAACAGACCGGGCAGCTGCCGGCCATGCTGGGGCGCGCCGCCGAGCAGCTGGGCACTGAGGTGCAGCGCCGCGCCATGCAGCTGGCCACCATCCTGGAGCCGCTGCTGATCGTGGGCATGGGCCTGGTGGTGATGCTCATCGTGCTGGCGGTGCTGATGCCCATCATCCAGCTGAACCAGCTGGTGGGGTAACAGCCCGGGCCTGAAGGCCCCCGTTCAGCCCCCAAACAGGCGTTCGTCAAACACAAACGGTTGGCGCTCGATCACCACGCGGATGGCGCCGAACAGGGGGTGGGCCGGGTTGAGCAGGATGTTGCGTTCCTGCGGCTCAATGAACGAGGGCACCGACAGCGCCAGGCTCGATGCCGCACCGAGCCATTGCAGCCCCAAGGCCTGGGTGGTGCTGACATCCACGGCCCCATGGTCGGGCAGGCCCAGGTCCTCCACCACCTGAACCGACGCCTGCCGGGGCAACTCCAGCCGCATGAGTGCCTGGTCCTTCGGGCGCGCGCCGTTGGCATGGACCCGCTTCTCCAGCTGGCACAGGGCACGGCTCGATCCGCAATAGACCACGGTCCACGCGCCTTTGATGTGCCAGCGGCCCGACGCCAAGGTGGAGCCCATCCCCATCTGGGCCAGCAGGGCGCTGGGCGGGGGCGCTGGCGTCGGGCAATGGGCGATGCGCCAGACCGCCGTCAAACCACACCGCCGTACCGGATCGCCACCAGGATGCTTTTGACCTGTTCCGCGCCGTAGGAGGTGCCTGCGATTTGCAAGGGCGTCTGCCCACCCAGCAGCGGGTGCGCGCGGTTGAGCCAGGGCGTGGCGTCTTCCGCTTCAAAGGTGTCGTGGGCCAGCTGCTCGATTTCCAGCAGGCGCAGAACGCCCTCGGAAGCATGCCGTGGCAAGGGCTGTCCCTTGGCCTCCTGCCGCGCGGGGGTGCCCCGGTCGATGTCGAGGTAGGCCGTGACGTTGCGCACGCCGACACCCAGCACATCCCCGAGCGGCGCCACCGTCTTCGGGGAAATGCCGCGCATGATCAGCGCATGGGCTTGTGGACCGGTGACGGGAAATGACGAGCGCTCAGGGGCCCGTGGGATGTGCGCGGACGGCAGGTGCGCTTTCCCGGCTTCCCGTGCCGTGGGCGGCTCTTCGATCAGCGACCAGATCGTGCTGAGCAAGGCGCCTCTCCTTTGATCGCCTTTCAGGCCGGCATCGACGGCCGATGGCACTCTTGCGCGATCACGTCGAGCGGTGGTGTTGCCCGATGCAGCGGCTTTGCCTGACGACGCGGGCCTGTCCGCTGCCCGGGACTGGAGGGAGGAGGCATAGGCTTGGCCCGCGGTTTTCATGCGGAAATTACAGCACACACATGCTGCATTTGCAACCAAGAAGAGCCCCGCACTGAGAAATGGGATACGCTTGCCACTTCCATTTTTCGCAAAGGAGCGGTCATGCCCGTCACCCTGGATGGTCAGCTGGTCGTGGCGATTTCTTCGCGGGCGCTGTTCGACTTCGAGGAAGAGAACCGGCTGTTCGAAACCGGGGACGACCGCGCCTACATGAAGCTGCAGCTGGACCGCCTGGAGCAGCCGGCGCGCCCGGGCGTGGCGTTCTCGCTGGTGCACAAGCTGCTGGCCTTCAACGACGTGGACACGCAGCGGGTGGAGGTCGTCATCCTCTCGCGCAACGACCCGGTGTCGGGCATGCGGGTGTTCCGATCGGCGCAGCACTACGGCCTGCCGATCCAGCGCGGCAGCTTCACGCGCGGCCAGCCGCCCTGGCGCTACCTGCGCCCGCTGCGGGCCAACCTGTTCCTCTCCACCCACCTGGCCGACGTGAGCGCGGCCCTGGCCGCGGGCGTGCCGGCCGCGCAGGTGTACCCGCACTCGGTGCACGCCAGCGACGCGCACCCGCACGAGGTGCGCATCGCCTTCGACGGCGACGCCGTGCTGTTCTCCGACGAGGCCGAGCGCGTGTTCCAGGCCCAGGGCCTGTCGGCGTTCCAAGCACACGAAGTGAGCCATGCCAGCCTGCCGCTGGCCGGCGGCCCGTTCAAGCCGCTGCTGGAAGCGCTGCATCGCCTGCAGCGCGAGGGCACCGCCCTCATGCGCATCCGCACCGCGCTGGTGACGGCCCGCAGCGCGCCGGCACACGAGCGCGCCATCCGCACGCTGATGAACTGGAACATCGAGGTGGACGAGGCCATGTTCCTCGGCGGACTGCCCAAGGGCGAGTTCCTGCGCGAGTTCGAGCCCGACTTTTTCTTTGACGACCAGACCGGGCATGTGGAGTCGGCCATGCTGCATGTGCCGTCGGGCCATGTGGCCTCTGGCATCTCGAACACCTGACACCACCGCCCCCGGCGCTTGACAGCGCGCGTCTTGCAGACCGCGATCGCGTCAGCAACGCGCACGCTTGCGGCTGACCGAGCCTGCCCCGTCCCGTCGGGAGCCGGGGCACCGCAGCCGGGTTGAACGCCGCTTCGTTTTCAGAAAGCTCTTTCCATGCACGAACCCCTGTCCAAGCTGGCGCGCTTGCGCCAGTTCACCGCCAAAGTGCGGGCCCTGTCGCTGCCCTACTTCCAGTCGGATGAAAAATGGCGCGCCCGCGCGCTGCTGGCCGCCATCGTGGTGCTGAACCTGGCGGCGGTGTACATGCTGGTGCTGCTCAACGAGTGGAACCGCGTGTTCTACGACGCGCTGCAGAACCGCGACGCACCGGTGTTCTGGCGTGAACTGGGGCGCTTCGCCTACCTGGCGTTCGGCTTCATCGTGATCGCGGTCTACCGCTTCTACCTCACACAATTGCTGGAAGTGCGCTGGCGCACCTGGATGACGGCCCACTACCTGGACCGATGGCTCGCCAACAAAGCCTTCTACCAGCTGGAGCTGGCCCGCTACGCGCGCGGATCCGACGGGCAGGAGGCGCCGCCCGACAACCCGGACCAGCGCATCGCCGAAGACATCCGGCTCTTCACCAGCGAGAGCGTGAGCCTGTCCATGGGCCTGCTCAACGCGGTGGTCACGCTGGTGAGCTTCGTCGGCATTCTGTGGGTGCTCTCGGGCAGCTTCAGCTTCAGCGCAGGCGGCTCCGAGTTCACCATCCCCGGCTTCATGGTGTGGATGGCCGTGCTGTACTGCCTGCTGGGCAGCGTGCTCACGCACTACATCGGCCGCCCGCTGATCGGCCTGAACTTTCGGCAGCAGCGCTTCGAGGCCGACTTCCGCCACCACCTGGTGCGGGTGCGGGAATACAGCGAGTCGATCGCGCTGGACCGTGGCGAACCGGTGGAGCGCCGCCAGCTCGGCGGGCGCTTTGGCGAGGTGCTCACCAACTACCTGCAGCTCATCAAGGCGCAAAAACGCCTCACCTGGTTCACCGTCGGCTTCGGCCAGGCCGCCGTGGTGTTTCCCTTCATCGTGGCCGCGCCACGCTATTTCAGCGGCGCGATCCAGCTCGGCGAGCTGATGCAGATCGCCTCGGCCTTCGGCCGCGTGCAGGACTCGCTCTCGTGGTTCGTCGACAACTACGACCGCCTGGCCAGCTGGCGCGCCACCACCGACCGCCTCACCAGCTTCGAAGACAGCTTCCGCGCCCTGCAGGCGCCCACCCACCCGGCGGTGCAGACCGAAGCCTCGGGCGATGGCGAGCGCCTGAACATCGACGACCTGCAACTCGCGTTGCCCGGCGGCGTGCCACTGCTGGCCCTGGCGGGCCTGCAGCTGGACAGCGGCGACCGCGTGCTGGTGAAGGGACCGTCGGGCAGCGGCAAATCCACCCTGTTCCGCTCGCTGGCAGGCATCTGGCCCTGGTCGCGCGGGCGCGTGCGCGTGCCCGCCGACTTCAGCGAGCGCGCCCAGTTCTTGCCGCAGCGCCCCTACTTCCCCAACGGCGCGCTGCGCCACGCCCTGGCCTACCCGGCACCCAGCGAGCGCTACACCGACGAGGCCCTGCGCCAGGCCCTCACCGACGCCCTGCTGCCGCAACTGGCCGAGCGGCTGGACGACGAAGACGCCTGGGGCCAGAAACTCTCGGGCGGCGAACAGCAGCGCCTGGCGATGGCCC
>JAGXRS010000460.1 GCA_018335615.1 Hydrogenophaga sp.
CCGTCATCATCCCGCGCGCGGTGGACGAGGTGGGCGGCCCCACCATCCTGGCCACCTTCACCGTCATCGCCGCGCTGCTGCCCATGGCCTTCGTGAGCGGCCTCATGGGGCCGTACATGAGCCCGATCCCGATCAACGCCAGCATGGGCATGGCGATCTCGCTGGCGATTGCCTTCACCGTCACGCCCTGGCTGGCGCTGAAGCTGACCAAGGTCGACAACAGCCACGCCGCGCACGGCCCGAGCAAGCTCACGCGCGGCCTGCAGACCACCTTCACCCGCGTGCTCACGCCGCTGCTGCACAGCGCGAAGAAGCGCTGGTTGCTGCTGGCCGGCATCCTGGCCGCGCTCATGCTGTCGGTGGGCCTCACGCTGGTGCAGTGGGTGGTGCTGAAGATGCTGCCCTTCGACAACAAGAGCGAGTACCAGGTGGTGCTCGACATGCCCGCCGGCACGCCGCTGGAAGACACGGCGGCCGCCCTGCAGGACCTCACCGCCTGGATCGCGCTGCAGCCCGAGGTGGCCAACGTGCAGGGTTATGCCGGCACCGCCAGCCCCATCACCTTCAACGGCCTGGTGCGCCAGTACTACCTGCGCGCGGATGCCGAAAGCGGCGACCTGCAGGTGAACCTGGCCGGCGCGAAAGACCGCAGCGAGAAGAGCCACGCCATCGCCCAGCGCCACCGGCCCGAGCTGGAGCGCATCGCCGCCGCGCACGGCGCGCGCATCAAGGTGGTGGAAGTGCCGCCCGGCCCGCCGGTGCTCTCGCCCATCGTCGCCGAGGTGTACGGGCCGGATGAAACCGGCCGTGCCGAACTCGCCCGCCGCGTGGCGCAGGCCTTTGCCGACACGCCCGACATCGTCGGCATCGACACCACGCTGAAAGAGAACGCGCCGCGCGCCTTCCTGCGCATCCAGCGCCAGCGCGCCGAGTCGTTGGGCATTCCGGTGCAGGTGATCGCGCAGACGGTGCACGCTGCCTTGTCGGGCGCCGATGCCGCGTACCTGCACGACGGCCACGCCAAGTTCGCGGTGCCGGTGCGCCTGCAGCTGCCGCGCGAAGCGCAGGTGGGGCTGGACGCGCTGCTGGCGCTGCCCATGAAAGCCGCGAACGGGGCCATGGTGCCGCTGTCCGAACTCGTCACCATCGAGCGCGGCGTGATCGACCAGCCGCGCTTCACCAAGAACCTGCTGCCCGTCACCTACGTGATGGGCGACATGGCCGGCCAGCTCGACTCGCCGCTCTACGGCCTGTTCGACATCCGCTCGCGCATGGGCGCTGCCGCACTGCCCGACACCGGCGCACTCGGCGAGTACTGGATCAACCAGCCGCAAGACCCCTACCGCGAATACGCGGTGAAGTGGGACGGCGAATGGCAGATCACGTATGAGACCTTCCGCGACATGGGCGCCGCCTACGGCGTGGGCCTGATCCTGATCTACCTGATGGTGGTCGCGCAGTTCCGCAGCTACCTCACGCCGCTGGTCATCATGGCGCCGATTCCGCTCACCATCATCGGCGTGATGCCGGGCCACGCGCTGCTGGGTGCGCAGTTCACCGCCACCAGCATGATCGGCATGATCGCGCTGGCCGGCATCATCGTGCGCAACTCCATCCTGCTGGTGGACTTCATCGAGCTGGAAACCGCGCGCGGCGTGCCCTTCGCCGACGCCGTGGTGCAGTCGGCCGCGGTGCGCGCCCAGCCCATTGCGCTGACCGGCCTGGCCGCCATGATGGGCGCCTTCTTCATCCTGGACGACCCGATCTTCAACGGCCTGGCCGTCTCGCTGATCTTCGGCATCGCCGTCTCCACGCTGCTCACGCTGGTGGTGATTCCCGTTCTGTACTACGCGCTGTACCACCGCCGCTACGCGACGCAGGCCGCCGCAGTTTGAGCCCGTTTTTTTGCTGTCCCTGTGTGTTTTTTTCAAGGAGTTTGAAATGACCGTCGAACGTTACATCCGCGTGATCGCGGGCCTGTTCATCATGATCTCGCTGGCGCTCGGCGTGGAAGCCAGCCCGCTGTTTGTGAGCCCCTGGTTCCTCGCCTTCACCGCCTTCGTCGGCTTCAACCTGTTCCAGTTCGGCTTCACCAATTTCTGCCCGCTGGCGCTGATTTTGAAAGCGGTGGGTGTGCCTGATAGCAAGATCGCCTGCAGCACGCGCTGAGCCGCAGCACAGGAAGCGGCGGCTGTCGGGCACGGCCCAGGCGGCCCGGGGCGGCTTGGCGCCGCCGCCCTCGCGCTCCTGACGGGTGAGCCGCCAGCGGCCGGTTCCGGGCTGGCCGAAAGGCGGTTCCACGGTGTTCGCTGTTCCACGGTCACACTCGAACGGTTCCGGCTTTTCCTGAAACGCGTCATGTCCTCACCCACCCCTTTGAAATTCCTCGCGCCCGGCTGGTTCGCCTTGGTCATGGGCCTGTGCGGCCTGTCGCTCGCCTGGGGGCGCGCGGCTGGCCCGCTGGGCGAGATGGCCACCGGTCTCGCGCTGGTGCTGGGTGCGCTTGCGCTGCTGGTGTTCGGGGTTTTGCTCGCGGCTTCGGTGGTGCGCGCCTCGCGCTACCCGCAGGCCCTGGACGAGGACCTGAGGCACCCGGCGCGCCACGCCTTTGTGGCGGCACTTCCGGTGTCGCTGCTCTTGCTGGCGGCGGTGGGCGTTGCGCTGGGCGGTGCTGACGGGCCGCTCACGCCCTTGTGGCGCGTGCTGTGGTGGGTGGGCAGCCTCACGCAACTGTGGGCCACGCTCTGGGTGCTCGGCCGCTGGCTGGCCCCAGCCGCCGCCAGCCAGCCCGGCCTGGGCGCGGGCAACACCGGGCTGTGGCCCGGCATCACGCCGGTGCTGCTGATCCCGGTGGTGGGCAACGTGGTGGCGCCACTCGGTGGCCTGCCACTGGGCATCGACGGTTGGTCTGCCGCGCAGCTGGGCATTGGCCTGTTCCTGTGGCCGGTGGTGTTCACGCTCGTGCTGGTGCGCCGGATCGCGCACAGCCCGCTGCCCGAGCGGCTGATGCCGGCCTGGTTCATCACGCTGGCGCCGCCCTCGGTGATCGGCTTGGTGCTGGTGCAACTGCAGGCGCCGCTGGTGCTGGTGCAGGCGCTGTGGGGCATCGCACTGTTCACGTTGTTGCTGCTGTTGCCGGTGGCGCGCCGCGTGGCGTCCCAGCCGTTCACCATCGCGTTCTGGGCGCTGTCTTTCCCGCTGGCCGCGTTCACGTCGCTCACGCTGCGGCTGACCGAACTGCAGCCCGGCAGTGGCTGGCACGGCGCTCTGCAAAACGCCGGCGTGCTGCTGCTGGCCGCCACGTCCATGGTGGTGCTGTGGCTGGGGTTTGCCACCGTGCGCGGCTTGCGCGACGGCACGCTGCTGGCGCCTGAGCCGGTGGCGAACATCATTCCGGCGTCGGCTTGAGGCGCTGGCCCGGCCGCTGGGGGCGCTCAGCCTTTGAGGTCAGCCTGCCAGTCCTGCAACAGGAAGTCGGTCACAAAAGCGTCCTTGCCTGCGACGACCCAGGCGCGCACCTGCGCCATGTCGATGTTCATGTAGTCGTGCACGATGCGGTTGCGCAGACCGACCACCGCGTTCCAGGTGGGCAAGTCATCGGGCGCCAGCAGCCCGTGGCTGACGAGCGCGGCAAACGTGTCGTGTGCCGACACCGGCACCGGATGCCCGGCCGCTTTCAGCAGGCGCTTGGCCTTGCCGATGGCGTTTTCAATCAGCACCTGCAGCGCGTGTAGCACACCCGCATCTTCCAGCGGACGCAACGCATGCCCCAGCTGCAGCGTGGCCCTGGCCTCCGCGAGCAAGGCGCTTTGCGCGGCAGCGATCCGCGCCGTTTCCTGCTGGTAAAGGTCATGCCGCATGTTGTTGCGCCCAGTAGTGGTCTTCCAGTTCACGCCAGGTGCGCTGCAGAAAATGCTCCCACGCCATGGCGTCGGGGGCGGTCAGCAACACCCCTTCTTCGGCTGCACTCGCCTTCATCGCCAGATTGGCCCGGCGCAGATCGATCAGGTCCACCTGTGACGCCTCGACCTGCAAGGCCCGGGCCAGTTCGCTGCGCAGGCACTCGACAGCGCCCATCGCCGTCCACTCGTCCATCCGTGGCGACCATTGCAGGGCAATGTCCCAGTCGCTCTGTTCATGGGCCTGACCCGTGGCGCGGCTGCCCACCAGCACCGCGAACGCCAGCATGGGTTGGCGCGCCAGTGCTTCGGTCAGAGCGGATGGGACTGCGCGGGAAGACATGGTTTTTTCATTTTAGGGGTGCACCGTGGCGGTCTGGGGGGTGTTTCACCGCCCCGATGAGCACTCGGTAACCCATACCGCTCACAAAACGGATTCCCCTGCAGCGGCAGTCGGCGCGGGATGTCGTGGAACGATGGCGACAACACGTCCAGTCGACGCCATTTGTGAATATAGATATTTACTTTGTCAAGCATATCGATAAGATCTATAGATATGCCAAAGACCGCTCGCGCCTTGCAGCAGATGCCCCCCGCCACCCTGGCCGCCATTGAAAAGCTGGGTGCGGATCTGGCTGTGGCGCGCCTGCGCCGCAAGGAGTCCCTCAAGACCTGGGCACAGCGCATGGGGGTGTCGATCCCCACGCTGCAGCGCCTGGAAGCCGGGGACCCTGGCGTCGGTATCGGCATCGTGGCCACGGCGCTGTGGCTCATTCAGCGCGATGGCGAGCTGGGCACGCTGGCGGCCCCTGAGCACGACCGCGGCGCCATCGAAATGGATGTTCGCGAGGCCATCGCACTGGGCCGTGCCCGCGCCCGCACAGCGGCCATGGCCCGTTTGAATGCCGAGCGCGGCAAGGCCTGAGATGCGGCTGGACGAACTCCACCTCTGGTACCTGGCGGACCCGGCCCAGCCGCGCTACGTGGGCGCTCTGCATCTGGTGTCCGCTGGCAAAGGGGTGTCGCTTCACTATGGTCGCGAATGGTTGGCCGGCGGCTTTGCCCTCAGCGAAGACCTGCCCCTGCTCGATACCGAGTTCATGCCGCCCGGCCGCTTGCTGGCCGAAACGCAGCGCGCAGTGGGCGCGGTCGACGATGCCCGGCCCGACCGCTGGGGCGAAAAGGTGATCCGCTTCGTGGACAAGCCCAAGCGTTTGTCTCTGATGGAGTACCTGTTCTACGCAGGTGACGAGCGCTTCGGTGCCCTGGGCGTTTCCACCTCGCCAGACACCTACCGGCCACGCGCCGGCGGTCCATTGCCTCGCCTGGAAGACGCCCAGCATTTGAGCGAAGTGGTGGGAAAGATCGAAGCGGCCGAGCCCCTGTCAGCGCTGGAGGCGCGGATCATCGCTTGGGTAGGGGTGCTTTGTATCTGTGGACCTTACTCGGTGGCAGGTGTTGCACTTCAGTTTTGAATCCGACCGGTCTTTGCCAGATCGATGCTTACGGATACGATTGCCATGTGACTCCCCCTTCCACAAACGAGTGAGTTGATGAGAGTTCGCACTTCCCATCTTGGTATTTTGATGTCGTACCCTGCCATTTCGCGGATCACTCGGAACGGTGAAGTCTCTTTCATTCGTTAAATGTCGCCACAACCTAAACCGAAATAGCTGGAGCACCTATGTTCAAACAACTGGCCACCATGGCAATCCTGTTTTTCGCGCAAGCTGCCTATGCTGAATGGATATTTGTAAACAAAGTAGACGAATTCACAGATAAGCAAGTTCGTTATGCTGCGTATAGCGATGCCGAACATCGAGTTCAATTGAGTTACGAAGGTAAGGCTGTATGGGTGTTTATTTCAAGAAAGAAAATTGGAACAATTGAGCCGAACGGACTAATTGAAATCCGGGTAGATAAGAATAAGCCGAGGGTAATAGATCCCGTAAAAAGCAAACAACTCGAAAAACTTTTAGGTCAATCAACATTTCAGTGGGAACCCGCAACCGTTGGTTTCTTGCTGTGGCATGGTGCGGAGGAAGAGGGTTGCGGTTATATTGGTGAATTGCTGCAGGGTCAAGAGCTTAAAGTTCGCTACCAAATCAGTTCATTGGAACGCGACACCTTCAGTGCTAGCCTAGTTGGGGCAAAGCAAATAATTGTTAACGGTTTAGGATTAACAAAATGCGGACAGTGAGCGAAGTGGTGTCTAACAAACGCTTCGAGGGCGGCCTTCGGGTCGCTGCGCTCCCCTTGGCGCCTCAAGCGCAACTAAAGTGTTTCCCCACAGTTGGGGCGGTTGAAGGCGTCGCAGATGGCGGCCGCCTCGCATCGTTCTTGCCTCGCTTGCCCGAGAGGCAGTAAGGAATGACGAACTTGGGCGTAATCAGTCGCACGATGTGGCCGACTTCTGAAACTCGCGCGCAAAGTGGTGGGCGCCGGAGCAGGCTTCCATGCCGGTTAGGTATGGCGCCAGCGAGATGATGAGTTCGAGCAGCTTGGCTTGCGCTACATGGGGGCGCACCAGTGCGGGCTTGCCTAATTCATCCACGCCGTGAACTGCAAAAACGTTCTTTGCTAGATCGATGCCAACGAATACGATTGCCATGAGACTTCTCCTTCCACAAAACGAGTGAGTTGATGAGAGTTCGCACTTCCCATCGTGGCACTTTGATGCCGTACCTCGCAACTGCGCGGAGCACCCGGGACGGGGAAGTCCCTTTCATTCGTTAGGTCACATAAACCCCACCATTGCATCACATGGACACAGAAGACAAAGTTAGCCGCCTCCGATCGTTCCAGGATGCGGTCATAGCATGGGATCGTACGAACAGTCCTGACGCACGGTCTTACATCAATCAAAACCTAAATTGGGTTCGCCGCGAAGTTCTTGAGGCCGGATGCCTGCGAACGATGACGATCAGCCCTCCTCCGGCGGTAGGCGGATTGATCATGCGAAATGTCGACCCATTTTTGTCGATCTTTACGCATGCTTACGGCGGCTCCTTGACCTCCTATGTCCAAGACATGATCGACCAGACAATCGGCGTCTTGAATGATCCACCTCCTCCTGCAAAGACTTCCGATCCAAAGGTTGAAGTGGATGCGGACGTTAAGTCGGGCTACGCATTCATTGCGATGCCCATCGATCCGAACAATGCGGATCTAGACGATGTGCTTGATGCAATCAAAGAAGCTGCAAACCGTTGTGGCATTCAGGCAGAGCGCGTAGATGAACCGCACTCGAGCGAGAGAATTACGGACCGAATATTAGAATCGATACGTAAAGCAGAGTTTGTAATCGTGGAGTTGACTGGTAGCAGGCCAAATGTCTTCTATGAAGCCGGGTATGCTCAGGGACTTCGCAAGACGCCCATTTACATTGCGAGAGACGGCACCAAGCTTGAGTTTGATCTCAAGGATTATCCTGTCATCTTCTATCGAAGCCTCAAAGCGCTGAAGGATGCGCTCGAGGCGCGGCTACGCGGGCTCCGTGGCACGAATGCGGTCTAACAACTCGTATGGACGCTCACTCACAGTCAAGAGACTGAACATGGGGTGAAGCACCTGCCGTCGCACGTCAGGCGACTGGAGTCGAGATCAACAATCGCAATGAGCCCCAACCGCGCCAGCCATCACCGCCTCTGCGGCAAACACCCCATAAACCCATACCGCTCGCAGAACGGATTCCCCAGCAGCGGCAGCCAGTGCGGGATGTCGTGGAACTCCTGCGCAATCGTCGCCAGCACCTGTTCGCGGTAAGGCTGGAAGCGAAAGCCCGTGCCGTCCACCATCCAGAAGTCCACACCTTCAATCACCACCTTCTGTTTGCTGACCTGGGCGAAGAAGGGTACAAAGTCCGCCAGGTCGGGTTCGTTGTAGTCGAAGATGCGCAGCGGCCGGCCGTCGTAGGTGCGGAAGTCGATGATCTGGTCGTCCTGGCGCGCGTGGTGGCGGCCCACGCCGAACACGGGCACGTACTGCCCATATGCGAATGCCAGCACGGAGGCCGGGTTGTAGGTGCGGGCCATCAGGGTGGCGCCGGGCGGCAGATCGGCCTTTAGCGCGGCGGCCAGGGCCGGGGCTTCGCGGGTGAAGACCAGGCGGTCGTGGAGCTTCGCCTTCTGCCAGAGCGACAGCGGCGCCCAGGCCACGGCAGCCACCAGCAGCAGGTGCGGCAGCGACAGCGTCAGCGTGGCCTTGAGACTGGTGTGCAGCGCGCATGCGTCCACCCGCAGGCCGGCCCACAGCACGAACAGCGGCACGAAGCCCAGCACCCAGTGCAGGCCGATGCTGCGGCCCAGGCTCAGGAAGGCGAACAGCAGGATCGGGAACAGCCACAGCACGGCCAGCGTGCGCAGCCGGGCCGGGGGCACGCTCGCGCGTGGCCGGGCGCGCAGCCCCTGCCAGAGCAGCCAGGGCGTGAGCAGGTAGGCCGCCATGCCGACGTAGGCCGCGAAGGTCTTGAGGTTCCACTGCGCGCCGCCGTTGCGGTTGAACACGTTGAACATCACGTTGGCCCAGCCGTGCGTGGCGTTGAACCAGACGTTCAGGCCAATGAAGGGCAGGGCCAGCGCGAACATCAGCGGCAGCGCCCACCAGCGGTCGCGGCGCCAGCCGATGATGTGCACCGTGTAGGCACAGCCCAGCAGCGCGGCGAAGTACTTGGACAGAAAGGCCAGTCCGACGAACACGCCGGCCAGCGCGTACCAGCCCGCGCCCCGGCCCGGGCAGGCGTCGGCGCGCAGATAGGCATAAGCCGACAGCCCCATGAACAGCGCCAGCGGCGTGTCGGTGGTCACCAGCACGAACATCCACGACCAGGGCATGGCCAGGTACACCGCGCCCGCGAGCCACGCGCCGGCTTCGCGTTCGGGGGGCAGGTGGCGCCTGAGCACATCGACGATGCCCAGCGCGATCACGCTGGTCACGAGCAGCGTGACGCTGCGCAGCACCAGCGGCGCGTCGCTGATGCGGTGCAGCAGCGCCAGCAGCCAGCCCACCAACGGTGGGTGATCGGAATAGCCCCAGGCCGGGAAACGGCCCCACTGGTAGAAAAACGCCTCGTCGCCGGTGAAGGGAAAGCCGGCGGCCAGCACGATCTTGAGCAGCAGCGTGCCGAGGAACGTGGCCCGGAACAGCCGGCGTGCGTCAGCGAGGGAATGCGGGGTGTCGGGCATGGCGGCGGGGTCGGCAGACGCTGAGCATACGGGGCTGGCGACCGGCGCCCGCCGGTCAGGCCCTCGCCAGCAGGCCCACGCCCAGCACGATCAGCGTGCAGCCGGCCACGCGCAGCCAGGAAAACGGCTCGCCCAGCCACCACACGCCCAGCGCGAAGGTGA
>JAGXRS010000461.1 GCA_018335615.1 Hydrogenophaga sp.
GTGCCTTCGTGGATCATGTTCAGGCGGTTGTCGCGCCAGTACTGCTCCACCGGGAAATCGCGCGTGTAGCCGTATCCCCCGTGAATCTGGATCGCCAGGCTATTGGCTTCCAGGCACCACTCGCTGGGCCAGCTCTTGGCTATCGGGGTGAGCACCTCCAGCAGCAGGCGGGCGTCGTCGGCCACGGCGGCTTCAGCGGTGTGGTGCTCGTCCACCAGGCGGGCGCAATACAGCTCCAGTGCCAGCGCGCCTTCGGCATAGGCTTTCTGGGCCAGCAGCATGCGCTTCACGTCGGCGTGTTCGATGATGCGCACCGGCGGCTGGGCGGGGTCTTTGCCGGCGGGGCCCATGGGGCGACCCTGCGGGCGGTTCTTCGCATAGTCCAGGCTGGCGAGGTAGCCGGCCATGCCGAGCATGGTGGCCGCCATGCCCACGCCGATACGGGCCTCATTCATCATGTGGAACATGCAGTGCAAGCCCTTGCCGGGCTCGCCCACCAGGTAGCCCACGGCGCCGGCCTCGCCCTTCACGGGGTACTTGCCTTCGCCAAAGTTCAGCAGCGTGTTGGTGGTGCCGCGCCAGCCGCACTTGTGGTTCAGGCCGGCCAGGGCCACGTCGTTGCGCTCGCCGGTGAGTTCACCGTCGGTGCCCACCAGTTTCTTTGGCACGATGAAAAGCGAGATGCCACGCGTGCCGGGGACCAGCTTGCCATTCTCGTCGGGGATCTTCGCCAGCACGAGGTGGATGATGTTTTCGGTCAGCTCGTGCTCGCCGGCCGAGATCCACATCTTGTTGCCCTTGAGACGGTAGCGCGGGCCCAGTGGGTCGCTCGCGAAATCGCTGCCGTCAGGCACGGCGCGCGTCATCACGTCGCTCAGGCTGGAGCCGGCCTGCGGCTCGCTCAGGCACATGGTGCCCGAGAAGCGACCCGAAAACTCGTTCAGCGCGAACACCTGCTTCTGCGCCTCGGTGCCGTGCTTCATCAGCAGGTTGGCGTTGCCGGTGGTGAGCATGCCGCTGCCGATGCTGACCGATGCCATGGCAAAGAAGGCGTTGGCTGCGGCTTCCACGGTGTAAGGCAGCTGCATGCCGCCCACGTCGACATCCTGCGCGGCGCTGAGCATGCCACTCTCGGCGTAGGCCTTGTGTGCATCGTGCGTGGCCTGCGGCAGGATCACCTTTTCGCCGTCGAAGTGCGGCTCCTGCGTGTCCACCAGGCGGTTGAAGGGCGCGTATTTTTCGCGGGCGATGCGCTCGCAGGTGTCGAGCACCGCGGCGAACGTTTCGCGGCTGTGGTCGGCAAAACGCTCACGCTGGCTCAGGCTTTCAACGGCCAGCCAGTCGTGGAGAAGAAAGTCGATCGTGGGGCGCAGGCTCATGGGTGTTGGATCTCTTTGGTTGCTGCGCCGTGCAGCCCGTTCAGGCGCCGGCAGTGGGGGGCAGCGCGACGATGGTTCCCTGAGCGATGGCGCAGAGCTTTTCCACGCCGTCCCTCACCACGAACACGTCGCAACGGCACACCGCCTGCGACTTCCCGGCGTAGACCACGTCGGCGCGCGCCACCAGGCGCTCGCCAATGGCCGGGCGCAGGTAGTTGATCTTGAGTTCGGACGTGACCACCGGCACCCGCAAGGCCGTGCCGCCGGCATAGGTGAGCGCGTTGTCGGCCGCGTAGCTGATGACGCCGCCGTGCACAAAGCCGTGTTGCTGCTGGATGGCGTTCGTCACCGGCACCTGCAGTTCGCAACGCCCGGGTGAGAGCGCACTCAACTCAGCCCCGATGAGGATGGAAAAAGGCTGCGAGGCCAGGACCTCGCGGCCCATGGCCAGAAACACCTCGGGACTGGCGCTGAGGTCGCTCATGGGTTCCAACGTTCAGCAGGGAATCACAGCACCTCGAAAACGCCCGCTGCACCCATGCCGCCGCCGATGCACATGGTCACGCAGACGCGCTTGGCGCCGCGGCGCTTGCCTTCGATCAGCGCGTGGCCGGTCAGGCGCTGGCCGGACACACCGTAGGGGTGGCCCACGGCGATGGCGCCGCCGTTCACGTTCAGGCGTTCCTGGGGGATGCCCAGCTTGTCGCGGCAGTACAGCACCTGCACGGCAAAGGCTTCGTTGAGCTCCCACAGGTCGATGTCGCCCACCTTCAGGCCCAGGCGCGCCAGCACCTTGGGGATGGCGAACACCGGGCCGATGCCCATTTCGTCCGGCTCGCAACCGGCCACAGCGAAGCCGAGGAAACGGCCCAGCGGCTGGAGGCCACGCTGCTCGGCCAGGGTTTCGTCCATCAGCACACATGCGCCCGCGCCGTCGCTGAACTGGCTGGCGTTGCCCGCCGTGATCAGGCCGCCCGGCAGCGCCGAGCGCAGGCCCGAGATGCCTTCCTTGGTGGTCCCGGCGCGGATGCCTTCGTCGTTCTCGACCGTGACCTGCTTGCTCATCAGGCCCATGACCTTGTCGGCCACGCCGGCGGTCACGGTGATGGGCGCAATCTCGTCCTTGAACAGGCCCGCTTCCAGCGCGGCGGTGGCGCGCTGCTGGCTGGCCGCGCCGTATTCGTCCATGGCGTCGCGGCTGATGTTGTAGCGCTTGGCCACCTGCTCGGCGGTCTGCAGCATGTTCCAGTAGATCTCGGGCTTCATCTTCTCCAGCGAGGGGTCCTTGATCATGTGCAGGTTCATTTCCTGCTGCACGCAGGAGATGCTTTCCACCCCGCCGGCCACGTACACGCTGCCCTCGCCGGCGATGATGCGCTGCGCGGCCAATGCGATGGTCTGCAGGCCGGACGAGCAGAAGCGGTTGACGGTCATGCCCGACACGCTGATGGGCATGCCGGCCTTGAGCGCGATCTGGCGCGCGATGTTCATGCCGGTGGCGCCCTCGGGGTTGGCGCAACCCATGATGACGTCTTCCACCTCGGCGGCGTCGATGCCGGCGCGCTGCACGGCGTGCTGGACCGCGTGGCCGCCCAGCGTGGCCCCGTGGGTCATGTTGAAAGCGCCCTTCCAGCTCTTGGTCAGGGGTGTGCGGGCGGTGGAGACGATGACGGCGTTGGTCATTTGAATTTCCTCAGTTCGTGATTCGGGCGGTCATCAAAACGTTTTGCCTTCGGCAGCCAGGCGAGCCAGCAGCGGCGCCGGCTCCCAGAACTTCGCGTCGTCCAGCGGGTTCCTGGCAAAGCGCTTCATGGCCTGCACCACGTTGAACAGGCCCACTTCATTGGCGTAGTTCATGGGGCCGCCGCGGTGGGCCGGGAAGCCGTAACCGAAGATGTAGACCACGTCGATGTCGCTGGCCTTGTTGGCAATGCCCTCTTCCAGGATGTGCGCGGCCTCGTTCACCAGCGCGAAGATCAGGCGTTGCACGATCTCCTCATCGGAAATCTTGCGCGGCGTGATGCCCAGGCTCTTGCGGTGTTCCTCGATCATCTGCACCACCTCGGCATTCGGGATCGCATCGCGTTTGCCGGGCACGTAGTCGTACCAGCCGGCACCGGTCTTCTGGCCGAAGCGGCCCTTCTCGCACAGCAGGTCGGCCGTCTGGCTGTACTTCATGTCCGGCTTTTCCTGGTAGCGGCGCTTGCGGATCGCCCAGCCGATGTCGTTGCCGGCCAGGTCGCCCATGCGGAACGGGCCCATGGCCATGCCGAACTTCTCCATCGCCTTGTCCACCTGCTCGGGCGTGCAGCCCTCATCCAGCAGGAAACCGCCCTGGCGGCCGTACTGCTCGATCATGCGGTTGCCGATGAAGCCGTCGCACACGCCGGACACCACCGCCGTCTTCTTGATCTTCTTGGCCACCGCCATCACGGTGGCCATCACGTCCTTGGCGGTCTGCTCGCCGCGCACCACTTCCAGCAGCTTCATCACGTTGGCCGGGCTGAAGAAGTGCAGGCCCACCACGTCCTGCGGGCGCTGGGTGAAGGACGCTATCTTGTTGACGTCCAGCGTGGAGGTGTTGGTGGCCAGGATGGCGCCGGGCTTCATCACGCGGTCGAGTTCCTTGAACACCGCTTCTTTCACGCCGATTTCTTCAAACACGGCCTCGATCACGAGGTCGGCGTCTTTCAGCTCGTCGTAGCTCAGCGTGGTGCTCAGCAGGCTCATGCGCTGCTCGTACTTGTCCTGCTTGAGCTTGCCCTTCTTCACCTGGGCTTCGTAGTTCTTGCGGATGGTGGCAATGCCGCGGTCCAGCGCCTCCTGCTTCATTTCCAGCATCTTCACGGGGATGCCGGCGTTCAGGAAATTCATGGTGATGCCGCCACCCATGGTGCCGGCGCCGATGACGGCCACCGACTCGATGCTGCGCTTGGCCGTGTCTTCCGGCACGTCCGGGATCTTGCTGGCGGCACGCTCGGCGGTGAACAGGTGGCGCAGCGAGCGGCACTCGGGCGTCCACATTAGGTTGATGAAGATCTCGCGCTCGAAGGCCATGCCGTCGGCGAATTTTTTCTTCGTGGCAGCTTCCACGGCGTCCACGCACTTGGCCGGCGCGGGGAAGTTCTTGGCCATGCCCTTGACCATGTTGCGCGCGAACTGGAAGTAGGCGTCGGGGTTGGGGTGCTTGCAGGGCAGGTTGCGCACCAGCGGAAAGGCCGAGCCGTCGGCGTGTTTGGCCGCCATCTCGCGGGCCAGTGCCATGGCTTCTTCTGCCAGCGCCTCGGGCGACGACGCCAGCTTGTCGAACAGCTTCTGGCCGGGCAGCTGGGCCAGCATCTCGCTCTTGATGGGCTCGCCGCTCACGATCATGTTCAGGGCGGCTTCCACACCCAGCACGCGCGGCAGGCGCTGCGTGCCACCGGCGCCGGGGATCAGGCCCAGCTTCACCTCGGGCAGCGCCACGTTGCAGCCGGGGGCGGCGATGCGGTAATGCGCGCCGAGCGCCAATTCAAGGCCGCCGCCCATGGCCACGCTGTGCAAAGCGGCAATCACCGGCTTGGTGGTGTTTTCCACCCGGGTGATGACCGACAGCAGGTTCGGCTCCTGCACCGCCTTGGGCGAACCGAATTCCCGGATGTCCGCGCCGCCTGAGAACGCCTTGCCCGCGCCCGTGAGCACCACGGCCTTGACGGCGGCGTCGTTCTCGGCCTTCTCCAGCCCATCCACGATGGCCTGCCGGGTGGACAAACCCAGGCCGTTGACCGGCGGGTTGTTCAGCGTGATGACGGCCACATCGCCGTGGACCTGGTACTCAGCAGTCATGGAATCTCCTTGGAATTCGTTGTGGAAAGCAAAAGGCATTGTGCCCAATGCCGAAACAAAAAGAACGACCGTTCGATCTTAGAAAATTTGTGCAGCGCGGCAAGCGCCCCTTGTCCCCTGCGAGTCAAGCGTCCAGCCGGAGCGCGTGCCACCCATCCCAGGATGCCGCGGAACGGGCTGCGGCTCCAAGCCTGCCTGCGCAGGCTTGGACAGCCCGAAGAAGCATCGGCTCTGCCGGTGCTGCGGCCTGCAAGGCACGCGCGCAGCGCGGCGCGCAGGGCATCCCATCTAGACCTCCAGCCATTCCTTGCGCGTCTCCGGGTCGGCACGCAGGCTGTCCGGCGTGCCCTCGAACACGATGCTGCCGTGGCCCATCACCAGCACGCGGTCCGAGATGGCCATGGCAATGGTGAGCTTCTGCTCGATCAGCAGCACCGACACGCCCCGCCCCTTCAGGGTTTGCAGGTACTGCCCCACCAGTTCCACGATCTTGGGCGCCAGGCCCTCGGTCGGCTCGTCGATGATGATCAGGTCCGGGTCGCCCATGAGCGTGCGGCACAGCGTGAGCATCTGCTGTTCGCCACCCGACAGCACGCCGGCCTCGGTGTGCTGACGCTCCTTCAGGCGGGGAAACATGTCGTACATGTCGTCAAAGCTCCAGCGGCTGCCCTTGCCGCTGCCCTTCTGGCCCAGCAGCAGGTTCTGGTGCACCGTGAGCTTGGGAAAAATGTCGCGGTTCTCGGGCACATAGCCCAGGCCCAGGTGGGCGATCTCGAAGGGTTTGCGCCCCAGGATGCCCTTGCCTTGCCACTGGACGTCACCGGTGGCGTCCACCAGGCCCATGATGGTCTTGGCGGTGGTGGAACGGCCCGAGCCATTGCGGCCCAGCAGGGCGACGATCTCGCCCTTGCCGACGGTGAATGACACGCCGTGCAGCACATGGCTTTTGCCGTAGTAGGCGTGGAGGTTGTCGATGGTCAGCATCTGGTTCGCTCCTCAGTGGCCTGCAGAGGCGGCCTGCCCATCGGCCAGTACCGAGCCCAGGTAAGCCTCTTGCACCTTGGCGTTGGCGCGCACCGCTTCCGGTGTGTCGAAGGCCAGCACCTCGCCATACACCACCACCGCGATCTTGTCGGCCAGGCCGAAAACCACGCCCATGTCGTGCTCCACCGTGAGCAGCGTCTTGCCCACCGTCACCTCGCGGATCAGCTCGATGAATCGGCTGGTCTCGCTTTTGCTCATGCCAGCCGTGGGCTCGTCCAGCAGGATCACGCCCGCGCCACCGGCGATGGTGATGCCGATCTCCAGCGCGCGCTGCTCGGCGTAGGTGAGGTTCATGGCCAGCACGTCTCGCTTCTTGTCCAGTCGGATCATCTGCATGAGCTGCTCGGCCCGGTCGTTGGCGTCGCGCAGGTCGGCCAGGAAGCGGAACAGCGCGTACTTGTAGCCCAGGCTCCAGAGCACGCTGCAGCGCAGGTTCTCGAACACGCTGAGCTTGGGGAAGATGTTGGTGATCTGAAAGCTGCGCGAGAGCCCCATGCGGTTGATCTCGAACGGCCTCTTGCCGTTGATGCGCTGCCCGCCCAGCAGCACGTCGCCACTGGTGGGGGCGAATCGACCCGAGATCAGGTTGAACAGGGTGGACTTGCCGGCGCCGTTGGGGCCGATGATGGCCACCCGCTCGCCGCTGCGCACCGCCAGGTCGATCCCGCGAATGATCTCGGTCTTGCCGAAACTCTTGCGCAGCTGGCGCAGTTCCAGCGCATAACCGCCGGCGTGGATGTGGCTCATCGACTCGTCGTAGTGCACGGCCTCGGGCGTGCGGGAAGCCGGGGCGTGGGTGGTTTGGTCGGTGCTCATGCGTTCTCCCGGCGCTTGATGTCGTTTTCAATGTCGGTCTGGATCACCGACCACCGGCGCATGAAGCCGCGTCGGGCCCCCTCGAACACGCCCCAGCCCACCAGCAGCACCACCAGACCGCCGATCCAGCTCAGGGCCTCCCGGGTGTGCAGCGTCAGGCCCAGGAACTTCACGCTGTCGCCCATGGCGGTGCTGAGCTGCAGGTGGTAGATCATCTCGATCAGCGCACCCGCGCCCGCCAGCATCAGCAGCGAGGCCAGTGTGAGGACGATGTAGCTCCCCGCCAGCTCGCGCAGCCGGCCGTAGGCCGCCACCCGCATGTTCATCATGATCAGGCTGGCAATGCCGCCCGGTGCGTACATCACCATGAACAGGAAGATCAGGCCCAGGTACAGCAGCCAGGCCCGTGTCAGCTCCGAGAACAGCACGAAGGCCAGCACCATCAGCACGCCCCCGATGATGGGGCCGAAGAAGAAGGTGGCGCCGCCCAGAAAGGTGAACAGCAGGTAGCCACCGGAGCGGATCGGCCCCACCACCTCGGCGGTGACGATCTCGAACTGGATCGCCGCTAGGCCGCCCGAGATGCCGGCGAAGAAGCCCGCGATGATGAACGCGAAGTAGCGCACCATCTGCGTGTTGTAGCCAATGAACTCGACGCGCTCCGGGTTGTCGCGCACGGCGTTGAGGATGCGCCCCAGCGGTGTGCGGGTGAAGGCAAACATCAGCGCCACGCTCACGAAGGTGTAGACCGCGATGAGGTAGTACACCTGCACACCCGGGCCGTAGGTGATGCCGAACACCGGGTCGCCCACCATGCGGTCGGCCGTGACGCCGGCCTCGCCGCCGAAGAACTCCGAGAACATCAGCGACATGGCAAACACCAGCTCGCCAAAGCCCAGGGTGATCATGGCGAACGTGGTGCCGGCTTTCTTGGTGGTGACGTAACCGAACAGCAAGGCGAAGAACAGGCCCGCCAGGCCGCCCACCAGGGGCACCAGGCTCACCGGCAGCGACAGCGCGCCCTCGGACACGCGCAGCAGGGCGTGGATCGCCATGTACGAGCCCAGACCGGTGTAGACCGCGTGGCCAAAGCTGAGCATGCCGCCCTGCCCCAGCAGCATGTTGTAGGACAGGCAGGCGATGATGGCGATGCCCATCTGCGCCAGCATGGAGATCGACAGGTTGCTGGTGAACACCTTCGGCGCCAGCAGCAGGACGATGGCGAACAGGGTCCAGGTCACCCAGCGGCCGACGTTGAAACGCCTGGCTGTGGTGGTCGTGGCGGGGGTGGTGGTGATGGTTGACATGGCGTCAGGTCTCCCGGGTGCCCAGCAGGCCCTTGGGCCGGAAGATCAGCACCAGAACCAGGAACAGGTAAGGCAGGATGGGCGCCACCTGCGAAATGGTGAGCCGCAGCACGGAGTTGTCCTGCCAGGCGTCGGAGAGTTGCAGGCCCATGCCGCGGAAAAGCCCGATCAGCGAGTGGTCCAGCGCGACCGCGAAGGTCTGCACCACGCCGATGATGATCGAAGCCAGGAAGGCGCCCGAGAGCGAACCCAGGCCCCCCACCACCACCACCACGAAGATCAGCGAGCCCAGCGTGGCCGCCATGGCCGGTTCGGTCACGAAGGTGCTGCCCCCGATGACGCCGGCCAGCCCCGCCAGGCCGGTGCCCGCGCCGAAGACCAGCATGAACACGCGGGGCACGTTGTGGCCCAGCGTCTCGACCGTCTCGGGGTGCGTCAGCGCAGCCTGGATCACCAGGCCGACGCGGGTGCGGGTGAGCAGCAGCCAGACGCTGATGAGCATCACCACCGCCACCAGCATCATGAAGGCGCGGGTGGCCGGGAACGGCGAGCAGATGGTCTGCACGGCGGCGCCGCACATCTCGGCCGGTGCCCGGCCCCAGACCAGGCTCAGGCCGTCGGTGGCGTGGCTGACGAGCGTGATCGCGGAACCTTGCAGCAGCTCGGGTGGGCGGAACTCCACCGCCGTGCGGCCCCAGATCAGCTGCACCAGCTCCAGGATGATGTAAGACAGGCCGAAGGTGATCAGCAGCTCCGGCACATGCCCGAACTTGTGCACCTTGCGCAGGCTGACGCGCTCGAACAGGGCGCCCAGCAGGCCCACTGCCAGGGGGGCGACCAGCAGCGCCGGCCAGAAGCCCACGAGCTGACCGACCGAGTAGCCGATGTAGGCACCCAACATGTAGAAGCTCGCGTGGGCGAAGTTCAGGACGCCCATCATGCTGAAGATCAGGGTGAGACCCGAACTCAGCATGAACAGCAGGAGCCCATAGCTCAACCCGTTGAGCATGGAGATGATGAAGAACTCCACAGTCTGACTTTCCGGGCCTTCAGACAAGGCCCATGAGAACAAGTGAAATGAAACGCAACCCGTGCGGGGTCGCGTGCCGAAACAGGCCACTGGCTGGCCTACCCCCGGTCAGCCGCATCGGGCCGCCGGATGGTAAGGCCGACCGGCCACCCCTGGTTCAGGGGCGCTTCATCTGGCAGCTGGTGGGGGTGCTGGCCACGTAGGCCGGGTATTCCTTCACAGGCACCAGCGTCATGCCGGTGTTCTCGGCGCTGTAGGGGTGCTTGGCGTCGGTCTTCTGCCAGCGGGTGATGTACAGCGGCTGCTGCAGCTGGTGGTCGAGCCGGCGCATCTCGACCTCGCCATTGAAGCCTTTGAACTTCAGGCCCGACAGGGCCGGCGCCACTTTCACCGGGTCGGTGGACTTGGCCTTGGCCATGGCGTCGCCCAGCGCGGTGTACACGTTGACGATGGCCGCGGTGTACATGTCGTCCTTGAAGCGCTGGTTGAATTCGGCCATCCAGCCCTTCATGGGCTCACCCATGTTGTAGTGGTTGTAGGCCACCTGGTAGACGCGGCCCTCACCCCCCTTGCCCAGCGCGGTCGGCGTGCCGGTGACGCCGGTGTAGTAGGTGTAGAACTTGCCATCAAAACCGCCCTCGTTGGCCGCCTTCACCAGCAGCGCCAGGTCGGAACCCCAGTTGCCGGTGATCACGGTATCCGCGCCCGAGGCCTTGATCTTGGCGATGTAGGGCGCGAAATCGCGCACCTGGGCCAGCGGGTGGAGTTCTTCGCCCACGATCTGCACGTCCGGGCGCTTGCTCTTGAGGTTGTCCTTGGCGAATTTGGCCACCTGGTGACCGTGCGAGTAATTCTGGTTGAACAGGTACACCTTCTTGATGTCGGGCTGGTCCTTCATGTAGGTGGTCAGCGCTTCCATCTTCATGGAGGTGTCGGCATCGAAGCGGAAATGCCAGTAGCTGCACTTGCTGTTGGTGAAGTCGGGGTCCACCGCGGCGTAGTTGAGGAAGATCACCTCCTTGCCGGGGTTGCGGGCGTTGTGGCGGTTCACCGCGTCGATCAGCGCACCGGCCACCGACGATCCGTTGCCCTGCGCCAGGTAGCGCACGCCCTGGTCGATGGCGGCCTGCATGGCGGTCAGGCTCTCGGCCGGGCTGAGCTTGTTGTCGAAGCCGACCACCTCGAACTTCACGCCGGCCGGGTTGTTCTGCGAGAACTTCTCGGCGAAGAACTGCCAGCTCTTGAGCTGGTTGTTGCCCACCGGGCCCATCAGCCCGGTCTGGGGATCAATCCAGGCGATCTTGACGGTTTCGCCCTTTTGCGCGAAGGCGCTCGAAAGGGTCAGTGACAAAGCGGCGACAGCAATCGATTTGATAGCAAGGTTCACGACAGTCTCCTGGTTGAATGAGGCGTTCAGCGTATCGCCTCATCTTCCCCGGGCCCTCAGGGATTGCCCCTAGACGCTATCGCGCAGGCGACTTCACGCTCCCACATCGCTAGCAAGGCGGACCACCGCCGGGGCCCGCCCGGCTGTCACGGACGCGCCATCTGGCAGCGCACCGGGCTGCTCAACTCGGCACCGTGCAGGAACTTGACCGGCGCGAAGGTATAGCCCGTGCCACCCGCGCTGCGGGGGTGCTGGGCATCCACCTTCTGCCAGCGCGAGATGTACTGCCCCTTCTGGAGCTGGTGGTCATCGGCCCGCAGATGCACCGGGCCGTTGAAGCCCTTGAAGATCATGCCGCTCAGGCGCGGCGCCACCCGGGCCGGGTCGGTGGAGCCAACATCGGCCATGGCCTGCGCCAGCATTTCGATACCGTCGTAACTCGCGTACACGGCCATGTCCTCGCCGTAGCGCTGGCGAAACGCGGCCGCCAGTTCACCGATGGGTCCTTCCTGGTTGCTGTGGTGGTAGGCCACCTGGTAGACCGGCATGCGCTCGCCCGTCTGTGCCAGCACCTCGGGCACGCCCTTGAGGCCGGGGTAGTAGGCGTAGAGCGGAATGGTGACGCCCTCTTTCTGCAGCGCGCGCACCAGGTCGCGCAGGTCCGAGCCCCAGTTGCCCGTGGCCAGCGCGTGCGCCCCGCTGGCCTTGACGCGCCGGGCGTAGCGGGTGAAGTCCACGCCCTGGAAGGGTGGGTGCAACTCGTCACCCACGATCTGCACGTCGGGCCGCTGCTGTGCCATGGCGTCACGGAAATAGCGGGAAAACTGCTGGCCATGCGCATAGTTCTGGTTCAACAGGTAGACCGAATCCAGCCCCGGCTGCTCGGCCATGAAAGCCGTCAGCGCACGCATTTTCATGGCGGTGTCGGCGTCGATGCGGAAATGCCAGAAGCTGCATTTCTCGTTGGTCAGGGCCGGGTCCGTGGCGGCGTAGTTGATGTGGAGCACGGTCTGCTCGGGGTGGCGCTGGTTGTGGCGCGCCACCGCGTCCGAAATCGCCGCGGCCACACCCGACCCGTTGCCTTGCACGATGTAGCGAAAGCCCTGATCGATCGCCACCTTCAACGCATTCAGGCTCTCCTGGGGTGAGCCCTTGTTGTCGAAACCCGCCACGATGAAGCGCAACCCGGCCGGGTTGCCCGCTCCGCTGCGGCGCTCAGCCATGAACTGCCAGCTGCGCAGGCTGTTGCGGCCAATATCGGCGGCTGGACCTGAGAGCGGATCAATAAAGGCCATGCGCACCGTCTGCCCGGCCAGGGGACCCGCCACCGACTCGGCCGCAGCGGCTGCAGCGCTGGCGCCCAGGACACCGTTCAGCAGCGCGATATGGAACAGGCGAACAGACCGCCCGATGGGGCGCCGGAGGACAACCTGTGGGGATCGCATGGCGACCGGCATCAGAGACCAGGCAGCACGTAGTCCTTGAGCTGCTGGCGCAGCGTCATTTTCTGCATCTTGCCGGTGGCCCCCAGCGGGATGGCATCGAGAAAGACCACGTCGTCCGGCACCTGCCATTTGGCTATTCTGCCGTCGTAAAAGGCCAGCAGCTCGTCGCGCGTCACCTCGGCACCGGGCTTCTTCACCACCACCACAATCGGGCGCTCGTCCCACTTGGGATGCTTCATGCCGATGCAGGCGGCCATGGCCACGGCCGGGTGGGCCATGGCGATGTTTTCCACATCGATCGAACTGATCCACTCGCCGCCGGACTTGATCACGTCCTTGCTGCGGTCCGTGATCTGCATGAAGCCGTCGGCGTCGATGGTGGCCACGTCACCGGTGGGGAACCAGCCCTTGCCGTTGGCGTCGTAGCGCAGCGGGTCGCCGCCCTCGCCCTTGAAGTAGCTCGCGATGATCCACGGGCCGCGCACCAGCAGGTCGCCATAGGCCTTGCCGTCCCACGGCAGCTCCTGGCCCGATTCGTCGACGATCTTCATGTCGACCCCGTACACCGCGCGGCCCTGCTTGAGCAGGATGCGGGTCTGCTCTTCGGGCGGCAGGGCCAGCTGCTCGTTCTTGAGCGTGCACACGGTGCCCAGGGGCGACATCTCGGTCATGCCCCAGGCGTGCAGCACGGCCACGCCGTACTGTTCGTTGAAGGCGTGGATCATGGCCGGCGGGCAGGCCGAGCCGCCAATCACCGTGCGCTTCATGGAGCTGAAGGTCAGGCCGCCCGCCTGCATGTGCCCCAGCAGCATCTGCCAGACCGTGGGCACGCCCGCGGCCATGGTCACTTTTTCACCTTCCAGCAGTTCGTAGATGGACTTGCCGTCCATCGCCGGGCCGGGGAACACCAGCTTGCAGCCCACCGCCGCTGCCGAGTAGGGGATGCCCCAGGCGTTGACGTGGAACATGGGCACCACGGGCAGCACGCAGTCGCGTGCGCTCAGGTTCAGGGAGTCGGGCAATGCGCCGCTGTAGGCGTGCAGGATGGTGGAGCGGTGCGAGTACAGCGCGGCCTTGGGGTTGCCGGTGGTGCCGCTGGTGTAGCACATGCTGGAGGCGCTGTTCTCGTCCAGCTCGGGCCACACATAGGTCTCGCTCTGGCCGCCCATCCAGGCTTCGTAGCTGGTGAGGCCGGGAATGCCGGTGTCGGCCGGCAGCCTGTCGGCGTCGCACAAGGCGATCCAGTGCTTCACGCCCGGGCATTTGCCAGCCACGGCCTGGATCAGCGGCAGGAACGTGGTGTCAAAGCAGATGGCGCGGTCGTCGGCGTGGTTCACGATCCAGGCCAGCTGCTCGGGGTGCAGGCGCGGGTTGAGCGTGTGCAGCACGCGGCCGGTGCCGCTGACGCCGAAGTACAGCTCCAGGTGGCGGTAGCCGTTCCAGGCCAGCGTGGCCACGCGCTCGCCAAAGGACAGGTGCAGGCTGTCCAGCGCGTTGGCGACCTGGCGCGAGCGGCGCGCCACTTGCCCCCAGGTGGTGCGGTGGATGTCGCCCTCGACCCGGCGCGACACGATCTCGCCGCTGGCGTGGTGCCGCTCGGCGTGGGTGATGAGCGACGAGATCAGCAGCGGCTGGCTTTGCATTTGTCCCAACATGGGAATCTCCTTGGAGTGCGTTTTTGATCAGAAAAGAACAAGCGTTCGCATCATGCCGCAGTCGGTTCTGGGCTGGCATCGGGGTTGCGCCCGATACCCGGCCCGATCACCTTCCCGCCCGTGCGTTCAAGTCGTCTCGGGGACAATGACCCCATGACAGCTTACCCTCTGGCGGGGACCCACCGTTTCGCCAAACTGGGCCCTGCCTTGCGCACCGCGCGGCGTCCCACGCCCCTGCCCGCCCCCTGCGGGGAGGGCCAGAGCCTGGCGCTGGCGCGTGAGATGGGCTTCTACCCCGACGGGTTACAAGGCGACGAGGCCTTGCAAACTTTTACCGGCCACCAGCTGCTGCCCGGCATGCGTCCGCTGGCCAGCGTCTACAGTGCCCACCAGTTCGGACACGGGGCGGCACAGCTCGGCGATGGCCGCACCCTCCTGCTCGGCGATCTCGTGACGGTCTCAGGACCGCGGGACATTCAGCGCAAGGGTGCCGGGCGCACGCCTTATTCGCACATGGGCGACGGTCGTGCCGTGCTGCGCAGCGCCATCCGCGAATTCCTGTGCAGCGACGCCGGGCACGCGCGGGGCATTCCCACCAGCCAGGCGCCTGGCATCACCGGTTCGGACGCGCCGGTGCGCCGCGAAGAGATCCAAACCGCGGCGGTGGTCACGCGGGTGGCGCCCGGTTTCACCCGCTTCGGCCATGTCGGGCACGTCTCGTGCAGCGGCCTGCCTGGCGAGCTGAACGCCGTGGACTGCCCCATCTTCTGGCGGCGCCTGAGCCGCGCCGTGGCGGGCTGTGACGCGGCCGCCACACGGGCGATCATGCTGCGCCGCAACCCGTGGGTGGTGGGTCCTGCGCCACCACCCGGGCGAAGCGGCGATCCAGCGCGCCAGGGACCCGTCGGGCCTGGCGCGGCTGCAGGCCGCGCTGCCCCCCTTTCGATCACCGCCCGGGCGAAGAGGACCTGGCCAACTTCCCGCCCGACCGGGACGCCCGGATTGAAATAAGCTGCTCGTCTTGAGACGCCGAACCCCGCACCGCGCGGCGGCAGCCCCCCACACCGACAGGAGACCCCGATGAACTTCCCGATCCAGAAAACCGACGCCGAGTGGCAGGCATTGCTCGCCAGCAAAGGCGCCGAGCCCCGCGCCTTCGACGTCACCCGCCGCGCCGCCACCGAGCGCCCTTACAGCGGCAAATACGAAGAGGTCTGGGCCGACGGCAGCTACCACTGCATCTGCTGCGGCAACCATTTGTTCGACGCCGGCACGAAGTTCGACGCCGGTTGCGGCTGGCCCAGCTTCTGGAAAGCCGTGCCCGGCGCGATCACCGAGATCACCGACCGCACGCACGGCATGGTGCGCGTGGAAACCGTCTGCAGCCAGTGCGGCGCGCACCTGGGCCATGTGTTCGAGGACGGACCGGCACCCAGCGGCCTGCGCTACTGCATGAACTCGGCCTCCCTGGAACTGCAGGCCACCGACAGCACCCCGTCCCAGGACACCCCATGAAAGCCGACAACATCCTCCAGACCATCGGCCACACGCCGCATGTGCGCATCCAGCGCCTGTTCGCCCCCGCCACGCAGACGGTGTGGATCAAGTCCGAGCGCAGCAACCCCGGCGGCTCCATCAAGGACCGCATCGCCCTGGCCATGGTGGAAGACGCCGAAGCCAGCGGCGCGCTGCAGCCCGGCGGCACCATCGTCGAGCCCACCTCGGGCAACACCGGCATTGGCCTGGCGATGGTGGCCGCCGTCAAGGGCTACAAGCTCATTCTGGTGATGCCCGACAGCATGAGCATCGAGCGCCGCCGCCTCATGCTGGCCTACGGCGCCTCGTTCGACCTCACGCCGCGCGAGAAGGGCATGAAGGGATCGATTGCCCGCGCCGAAGAGATCGTGGCCGCCACGCCCGGCGCCTGGATGCCGCAGCAGTTCAACAACCCGGCCAACACGGCCATCCACGAGCAGACCACCGCGGCCGAGATCGCCGCCGACTTCCCCGACGGGGTGGACGTGCTCATCACCGGCGTGGGCACCGGCGGGCACATCAGCGGCTGCGCGCGCGTGCTCAAGGCCCTGTGGCCGAAGCTGAAGGTGTACGCGGTGGAGCCGGTGGCCTCACCGGTCATTTCCGGCGGCAGCCCGGCGCCCCACCCCATCCAGGGCATCGGCGCGGGTTTCGTCCCGGGCAACCTCGACACCGCCCTGCTCGACGGCGTGATCCAGGTCGACGCCGAACCGGCGCGCGAGATGGCGCGCCGTTGCGCGCGCGAAGAAGGCATGCTGGTGGGCATTTCCTCGGGCGCCACACTGGCCGCCATCGCCCAGAAACTGCCTGATCTGGCGCCCGACGCCGTGGTGCTGGGCTTCAACTACGACACGGGCGAACGCTACCTGTCGGTCGACGGCTTCCTGCCGGCATGAAGAAGCACCCCCCGCGCCGCTTCGCGTCACCCCCCACAAGGGGGGCGGCACTGGCCGTCTGGCAAAGCCAGCCCGGCGGTGCCCTGGGCTGGAGCGGCTTCGTGCGTGACAGGCCGCGCTTCGGCGCCGTGGAGAACCGATGATGAAAGCACTGAACAACATTCCCCTGTCCATGCTCGACCTGGTGGCCGTGCGCGAAGGCCGCAGCGTGGCCGACGCGCTGGCCGTGGCCCTGCGCACCGCGCAGCATGCCGAGTCGCTCGGCTTCAAGCGCTACTGGCTGGCCGAGCACCACAACATGAGCGGCATCGCCAGCTCGGCCACCGCCGTGCTGGTGGGCCACATCGCGGGCGGCACGCAGCGCATCCGCGTGGGCTCGGGTGGCGTGATGCTGCCCAACCACGCGCCGCTGGTGGTGGCCGAGGCCTTCGGCACCCTGGCCGAGCTGTACCCGGGCCGCATCGACCTGGGCCTGGGCCGCGCGCCCGGCACCGACCCGCTGACCATGCGCGCCCTGCGCCGCGACCGGGTGGAGACGGAAGCCGACTTCCCGCGCGACGTGGCCGAACTCCAGCAGCTGCTGGGGCCACCGCAGCCCGGCCAGCGGCTGATCGCCATGCCCGGTGCGGGCACCAACGTGCCGATCTGGCTGCTGGGCTCCAGTCTGTTTTCGGCGCAACTGGCGGCACAGCGCGGCCTGCCCTACGCCTTTGCTTCACACTTCGCGCCACGCCTGCTGCTGCAGGCGCTGGACCTGTACCGCAGCCAGTTCCGCCCCTCGGCCACGCTCGACAAGCCCTACGCCATCGTCGGCGTGCCGCTGATCGCAGCGCCCACCGACGAGGAAGCCGAGTACCTGGCCAGCAGCACCTACCAGCGGGTGCTGGGCATCCTCACCGGGCGCCGCGGGCAACTGCCGCCGCCGGTGCACGGTTTCATGCAGCACTTGCACACCCAGGAGCGCGCCGCCATCACCGACTTCCTGGCCGCCGCGGTGATCGGCGGGCCGGACACGGTGCGCGAACGCGCCGCCCTGCTGGCGGAGGCCACCGAGGCGGACGAGTTCATGCTGGTGAGCGACGTGTACGAGCCCGAGCTGCGGCTGCGCTCGCTGAGCATTGCGGCCGAGGCCCTGGCCGGCACCCCACCAGGGGCGCACTCGGAGCCGACGCACTGATTCGGCGTGTTGACACAGCGGGCGGTGGTGCGGGGCTCACGCAGCGCCCGCCGCCCCTTGCTGACGCGGCGGTCATGCGCTCTCAGCCCCCCCGCACCATCGCGAGCACCTGGCCCGCGTCCAGGGTCTGGGCCTTTTGCTGGATCTGCGGCAGGTACTGCGCCTGCATCTGCTTGGCTGGACCCAGCAGGCCCTGAAACGTCTCCTGCAGCAGTGCCGTACTCATCACGCGCCCACCCGCGTAGTAGCGTTTGGCCACCTGGCCGAGCGCATACGTGGTGGCAAACGAAAAAGCCATGCCCGTGGCCGCCCCGCCCATGCGGCCCATGGTGCGCCCGGCGGCTTTGCCCAGCAGGCCGCCCAGCAGCTTGCGGCCGAACTGCTCCAGGTACTGCGAGGTCAGCCCCACGCCCACCGCTGCGATGAATTCCCGGATATGGTCCTGGTCCAGTTCCACGCCATGCGCCTTGCCAATGCCGTAGACCATCTTCACCTGCAGTGGAATGATGGCCATGGACGCCCACGACTGGGGCAACAACTCCAGCGCGCCGTTCAGCAGCGCGTGGTTCAAGATCGACTTGTCGAGCTCGGCGTCACCCGCTGCATGGGCCGGCTGTGCAGCCGCTGGCGGCCGCTGCGCAGCGGCCGCGGCTGGCACAGCGACGA
>JAGXRS010000462.1 GCA_018335615.1 Hydrogenophaga sp.
TCCCAGCCGAAGAACAGCTGCAGCAGGTTGTTGCTCATGACCAGCATGAGCATGGAGAAGGTGAAGAGCGAGATGTAGGCGAAGAAGCGGTTGTAGCCGGCGTCTTCTTCCATGTAGCCGATGGTGTAGAGGTGCACCATCAGGGATACGAAGGTCACCACCACCATCATCATGGCGGTCAGGCCATCGACCAGGAAGCCGATCTCCATCTTCAGGCCGCCCACGACCATCCACTCGTAGATGGTTTCGTTGAAGCGGGCGCCGTCCAGTGCCACGCTCTTGAGCGTCATGGCCGAGAGGATGAAGGCGATCAGCACGCCCAGGATGGTGAGCGTGTGCGAGGCGCGCCGACCGATGACGTTGCCGCCGAAGGTGGTGCCCAGAATGCCGGCCAGCAAGGCGCCCGCCAGCGGGGCGAGCGGAACGGCCAGTAGCGTGCTTGCAGAGAGGGTTGTGCTCATGGTGTTCTTGCCTGAGTTCTTGTGGTGTGCCCGGGCTTCAACCCTTGAGGGTGTTGAGTTCTTCGACGCTGATCGACGACTTGTTGCGGAACAGCAGCATCAGGATCGCCAGGCCGATCGCCGATTCGGCGGCGGCCACGGTCAGGATGAAGAAGACGAAGACCTGCCCGTGCATGTCACCCAGGTAGTGGGAGAAGGCCACGAAGTTCATGTTCACGGCCAGCAGCATCAGTTCGATGGCCATGAGCAGCACGATGAGGTTCTTGCGGTTCAGGAAGATGCCGATCACCGACAGGGTGAACAGGATCGCGCCGACCGTGAGGAAATGACCGAGGGTGATGTTCATGCCTTGACTTCCTCGCTGGGGGTGGCAGCAGCGGCCGGGCGCGCCGGCTGGGTGGCGGCCATGGGCAGCACCACCAGACGGTCGGCAGCGCGCACATGGACCTGGTCGCCAGGGTTGATGGCCTTGCTGTCCTTGCGCTGGCGCAGCGTGAGCGCGATGGCGGCGATCATGGCCACCAGCAGGATCACGGCAGCCACTTCGATGGGGAACAGGTACTCGGTGTACAGCAGCAGGCCCAGCACCTTGGTGTTGGAATAATCCGCCGCGTTGATCCCGACGCCCGGAGCGTCCGGATTCGCGGTGAGCGACGGGAACCCGGCGCCCAGCACGAGGATCAGTTCAGCAGCCACGATGGCGCCGAGCACGGCGGCCAGCGGGAAATGTTTCCAGAAACCCTTGCGCAGGCCATCCATGTTGATATCGAGCATCATCACGACGAACAGGAACAGCACCATCACCGCACCGAGGTAGACCAGCACCAGCGTGATCCCCAGGAATTCGGCTTTCAGCAGGAGCCACAGCGCAGCCGCCTGAGAAAACGCCAGCATCAGGTACAAAACAGCGTGCACCGGGTTGCGCGCGGTGATGACGCGCAAGCCCGCAAACAGCAACAGGGCTGCAAAGAGGTAGAAAAAGCCGGTCTGGTAGTCCATGGAATGGTTCTTCGTTCTGGGTTCGGCCGGGAATCAGCGGTACGGCGCGTCCGCCGCCTTGGCAGCGGCGATTTCAGGCTCGAAGCGGTCGCCCACGGCCAGCAGCATTTCCTTCGTGAAGTACAGGTCGCCGCGTTTCTCACCGTGGTATTCGAGGATGTGCGTCTCGACAATAGCGTCCACCGGGCAGGCTTCCTCGCAGAAACCACAGAAGATGCACTTGGTCAGGTCGATGTCGTAGCGCGTGGTGCGGCGGGTGCCGTCGCTGCGGATGTCCGATTCGATGGTGATGGCCATGGCCGGGCACACCGCTTCGCACAGTTTGCAGGCGATGCAGCGCTCTTCGCCGTTCTCGTAACGGCGCTGCGCGTGCAGGCCGCGGAAACGCGGCGACAGGGGCGTCTTCTCTTCCGGGAACTGAACCGTGATCTTGCGGCGCAGCGCATAGCGGCCGGTCAGGGCCATGCCCTTGAACAGCTCGACCAGCAGGAAGCTCTTGAAGAAATCGCGGAACGAAAACGGCGCGACTGCCGCCGGAGTGGCAGAGACGGTTGCGGTTGGGGTAGACATGTGTGCGTCCTGCTTATTTCCAGATATTCCAGGACGTCTGCATCACACCGGCGACCAGCACCAGGTAGATCAGCGTCACGGGAATGAAAATCTTCCAGCCCAGACGCATGATCTGGTCGTAACGGAAGCGCGGGAAGGTGCCCCGGATCCAGATGAACATGGACACGACGAGGAAGGTCTTCAGGCCGAGCCAGATCCAGCCCGGGATCCAGTTGAGCACGGCGCTGTCGATCGGGGGCAGCCAGCCACCGAGGAACATCAGCACGGCGATGATGGACACCAGCCACATGCTGGCGTATTCGGCCAGGAAGAAGATGGCGAATCCCATGCCCGAGTACTCGACCATGTGACCGGCCACGATCTCGGCCTCACCCTCGACCACGTCGAAGGGGTGGCGGTTGGTTTCGGCCACACCCGAGATCAGGAACACGAAGAAGATGGGCAGCAGGGGCAGCCAGTTCCACGACAGGAAGTTCAGGCCGAGGTCCGCACCCATGCCACGTGCCTGGGAGGCCACGATCTCGCCCAAATGCAGGCTACCCGCCGTCATGACGACGATCAGGAAGCAGAAACCGATGGCGATTTCATAGCTCACCATCTGGGCCGAGGCGCGCAGCGCGCCCAGGAAGGCGTACTTCGAGTTTGAGGCCCAGCCGGCGATGATCACGCCATAGACCTCGATGGAGGTGATGGCCAGAATCAGCAGCAGACCGGCGTTGACGTTGGCCAGAATGGCATCCGGGCCGAACGGAATCGCGACCCAGGCGGCGAGCGCCGGCATGATCGCCATGATCGGGCCCAGACGGAACAGACCACCGGCCGCCGCGCTGGGGCTGATGATTTCCTTGGTCAGCAATTTGACGGCATCGGCAATCGGCTGCAGCAGACCGAATGGGCCGACACGGTTGGGGCCCATGCGCACCTGGATGAAGCCGAGCAGCTTGCGCTCCCACAGCGTCAGGTAGGCCACAGCACCCATGAGCGGCGCCAGCACGGCGACGATTTTGATCAGGATCCACAGCACAGGCCAGGCCGCGGTGGTCCACCACGGCGCGGCAATGAGGCCCATGCCACCGTTGTACATCGCGTCGATCATGCGAGGGCTCCTTGCTCGGCGGCCTGTGCCTGGCGTGCGTCACTGGTGAGTTGCAACGAACTGGCGCGACGCACCAGACCGTCCAGCTGGTAAATGGAAGCCACCACCGGCTTCGCGCGGGCGGGCTCCAGGTCGGGGGCGACCGCGCCGGCATTGCCCAGGCGCGACGCGTCCACCGAAGCGCCCGACGCGACGCCGGGCAGGGCCTGTGCCAGCACCGCCTGCGATGAGTCAGCGTCAAACCCGGCCAGGCCCATGAGGTTGCCCAGCACGCGCAGCACCTTCCAGGCCGGACGGGTTTCGCCCAGGGGACGCACCACCGCATGGAAGCTCTGCAGACGGCCTTCGGCGTTCACGAAGGAACCCGACGTTTCGGTGAAGGGGGCGACGGGCAGCAGCACGTCGCTGATGTCCAGGTTGCACTGGAACGGGCTGAGCGTGACCACCATCCCGGCCGACGCCAGGCCCTGGGCACCAGCTGCGCTGTCAAACGCGGGCTCGTTGTTGAGCAGAATGGCCGCTTTGAGGCCACCGCCGAGCATCTGGCCGGCATTCAGACCGCCCTGCCCCGGCACGGCGCGCACAAGCTGGGCGCCCACGGTGTTCGCGGCTTCGGTGAGGTAACCCACGGTCGCGCCGGTCTGCTGGCCGATCCAGTTGGCGAGCGCCAGCAAGCTCGATGCCTTGGCGTGGTGCGCGGCGGCGTTGCCCAGCAGCACGGCCTTCTGTTCGCCGCCCAGCAGGGATTTCGCCACGGCACGGGCCGCATCGGTCACGTCGGCGTTCACGGGCGCTGGCGCACCGGTCTCGGCGGCCACCGCGGCAGCGATGCCCGCCAGGGCCGACACCCAGTGGGCGCTATCGGCCAGCACGGTGTTCTTGACGGTCATGGCCCAGTCGAAGGACTCGGCGGCCAGCACGTTCAACTGCGCGCCCTTGCGGGCGGCCTGGCGGATGCGCTGGGCAAACAGCGGGTGGTCCTTGCGCAGGTTCGAGCCCACGACCAGCACGCGCTGCAGCGTTGACAGCGCCGCGATCGGCATGCCCAGCCAGCGGGCGGCGCCAGCCGGCGCCGCATTGCCGAAATCGGCATGGCGCAGGCGGCTGTCGATGTTTTCACTGCCCAGGCCGCGCACGAGGGCACCGGCCAGTGCCAGCTCTTCCACGGTACTGTGCGGACTCGCCAGCACGCCGATGGCGGAAGCGCCGTGGTCGGTCTTGACCTGCTTCAGGCCATTGGCCACGTATTCCAGGGCGGTCTGCCAGTCAACGGCTTTCCACTCGCCGCCCTGCTTGATCATGGGCGAGGAGAGGCGCTGCTCGGAACTGAGGGACTCGTACGAGAAGCGGTCGCGGTCGGCGATCCAGCACTCGTTCACCGCCTCGTTTTCCAGCGGCAGCACGCGCATGACCTTCTGGTTCTTGACCTGAACGATCAGGTTGGCGCCAGTGGAATCGTGCGGGCTCACGCTCTTGCGGCGCGACAGTTCCCAGGGACGGGCCTGGTAGCGGTAAGGCTTGCTGGTGATGGCGCCGACCGGGCACAGGTCGATCATGTTGCCCGACAGTTCGGAGTCCACCGTGTTGCCCACGAAGGCCTCGATCTCGGCGTGCTCACCGCGGTGGCTCATGCCGAGTTCCATGACGCCGGCCACTTCCTGGCCAAAGCGCACGCAGCGGGTGCAGTGGATGCAGCGGCTCATTTCCTCCATGGACAGCAGAGGGCCTGCTTCCTTGTGGAACACGACGCGCTTTTCCTCGTCGTAGCGCGAGCCGCTACCGCCATAGCCGACCGCCAGATCCTGCAACTGGCACTCGCCACCCTGATCGCAGATCGGGCAGTCCAGCGGGTGGTTGATGAGCAGAAACTCCATCACCGACTGCTGGGCCTTGATCGCCTTTTCGCTCTTGGTGCGCACGATCATGCCCATGGTCACAGGCGTGGCACAGGCCGGCATGGGCTTGGGCGCCTTCTCCACGTCGACCAGGCACATGCGGCAGTTGGCCGCGATGGACAGCTTCTTGTGGTAACAGAAGTGCGGAATGTAGGTGCCGGCCTTCTCGGCCGCATGCATCACCATGCTGCCCGCGGGCACTTCCACCTTCTTGCCGTCGAGTTCGATTTCAACCATGTGCGACTTCTTTTCAGACGTTGGCCGTGGGGGCCATGCGGGTCTTGTGTTCGATGTAATGCTCGAACTCAGGCCGGAAGTGTTTGATCATGGCGCGCACCGGCATGGCCGCCGCGTCGCCCAGGGCGCAGATCGTGCGGCCCATGATGTTCTCGGCCACATTGTCGAGCAGCGCCATGTCGGCAGGCTTACCGTGACCACGTTCGATGCGGTCCACCAGGCGCCAGAGCCAGCCCGTGCCTTCACGGCAGGGCGTGCACTGCCCACAGGACTCGTGCATGTAGAAATACGACAGGCGCTTGAGCGACTCGACCATGCAACGGCTGTCGTCCATGACGATCACCGCGCCCGAACCCAGCATCGAGCCGGCCTTGGCGATGGAGTCGTAGTCCATCGTGCAATTCATCATGATGGACGCGGGCAGCACCGGCGAGGACGAACCACCGGGAATGACCGCCTTCAGCTGGCGCCCCTTGCGCACGCCGCCAGCCAGCTCCAGCAGCTTGGAGAATGGCGTGCCCATCGGAATCTCGTAGTTGCCCGGCATTTCCACGTCGCCACTGACCGAGAAGATTTTGGTGCCGCCGTTGTTGGGCTTGCCGCACTCCAGATAGGCCTGGCCGCCGTTGCGGATGATCCAGGGCACCGCCGCGAAGGTCTCGGTGTTGTTGATGGTGGTGGGCTTGCCGTACAGGCCGAAACTGGCCGGAAATGGCGGCTTGAAACGGGGCTGGCCCTTCTTGCCTTCAAGCGACTCCAGCAGCGCGGTTTCCTCGCCGCAGATGTAGGCACCGAAACCATGGAAGGCATGCAGCTGGAAGCTGAAGTGGCTGCCCATGATGTGGTTGCCCAGCAGGCCGGCGGCGCGCGCCTCCTCCAGCGCGGCCTCGAAGCGCTCATAGGCTTCGAAGATCTCACCGTGGATGTAGTTGTAACCCACGCTGATGCCCATCGCGAAAGCGGCGATGGCCATGCCTTCGATGACGATGTGCGGGTTGTACAGCAGGATATCGCGGTCCTTGCAGGTGCCGGGCTCGCCCTCGTCCGAGTTGCAGACCAGGTACTTCTGGCCGGGGAACTGGCGCGGCATGAAGCTCCACTTCAGACCGGTGGGAAAGCCCGCGCCGCCGCGACCGCGGAGCGCCGAATCCTTCAGGGTGGCGATCACCTGGTCCTGCGTGAAACCGACCACACCGGTTTCCGGGTGAGGCGCCGAGCCGTCCTGGCCCAGGATCTTGCGAAGCGCCTGGTAGCCGCCACGGGCCTCGTAGTCCTTGAGCGACCAGTTGCGGCCGTTCAGGCCAGCGTAGATCTGCGGTTCAATGTGCCGGCCGTGGAAGCAGGTCTGCACGCCGGTGGCGCTGAACTGGGAAAGGATCTGTTCTGCGTTCATGTCACTGGCCTTGGGTCGAGCGCAGACCGTCGATGAGCTGGTCGAGTTTGTCGTTGCTCATGAAGCTGCACATGTGGCGGTCGTTGACCAGCATCACCGGGGAATCGGCACAGGCGCCGAGGCATTCGCTCTGCTGCAGAGTGAACAGGCCGTCGGCCGTGGTGTCGCCCATGGTGATGCCCAGCTTGTGTTCCAGGTGTGCCAGCGCCTTGTTGCCGTCGCGCAGCTGGCACGGCAGGTTGGTGCAGACATTGAGCTTGAACTTGCCCACCGGGCGCTGGTTGTACATGTTGTAGAAGGTCGTGACCTCGTGCACCGCAATGGGCGCCATGCCCAGGTACTCGGCAATCGCCTTCTCGGCCTCCATGCTCACATGGCCCTGCTCCTGCTGCACGATCGCCAGACAGGCCATCACGGCGGACTGCGCCTGGTCGGCTGGATACTTGGCAACCTCGCGAGCGAAGCGCGCCAGGGTCGATTCGGGCAACACCGCGGTGCCCACGGCTTTGATCTCAGAGATCATCGGTCAATCTCTCCAAAAACGATGTCCATGGTGCCGATGATGGCCACCGCATCGGCCAGCATGTGGCCCTTGGCCATCTCGTCCATGGTGGCCAGGTGGGCGAAACCGGGGGCACGGATCTTCATGCGGTAGGGCTTGTTGGCCCCGTCGCTGATCATGTAGATGCCGAACTCGCCCTTGGGGTGTTCGACCGCGGCATAGGCCTCGCCTTCGGGCACGCGGAAACCTTCGGAGAAGAGCTTGAAGTGGTGGATCAGCTCTTCCATGTTGGACTTCATCGACTCGCGCGAGGGCGGCGCCACCTTGTGGTTGTCGGTGATGACCGGTCCGGGGTTGGCGCGCAGCCAGGTGACGCACTGCTCGATGATGCGATTCGACTGCTTCATCTCTTCCATGCGGACAAGGTAGCGGTCGTAGCAGTCACCGGTCTTGCCCACCGGGATGTCGAAATCCATGCGGTCATAAACCTCGTAGGGCTGCGTCTTGCGCAAATCCCAGGCCACACCGGAGCCACGCAGCATCGGACCGGTCATGCCGGTGTTCAGGGCCCGCTCGGCCGTGACGACGCCGATACCCACCGTGCGCTGCTTCCAGATGCGGTTGTCGGTCAGGAGCGTGTGGTACTCGGCCAGGTAGGTCGAGAAGCGCTTGGTGAAGTCATCGATGAAGTCGAGCAGCGAACCCTGGCGGTTCGTGTTGAGCTCGGCCATCGCCTTCGCATTGCGGATCTTGCTGTGCCGGTACTGCGGCATCGTGTCCGGCAGGTCGCGGTAGACACCACCCGGACGGAAGTACGCCGCGTGCATGCGCGCGCCCGACACCGCCTCGTACATGTCGAACAGGTCTTCGCGCTCGCGGAAAGCGTAGATCAGAATGGTGGAGCTGCCGCAGTCGTTGCCGTGCGAGCCGAGCCACATCAGGTGGTTCATGAGACGCGTGATCTCGCTGAACATGACGCGGATGTACTGGGCACGGATGGGCACTTCGATGCCGAGCAGCTTCTCGACAGCCAGGCAGTAGGCGTGCTCGTTGCACATCATCGACACGTAATCCAGCCGGTCCATATAGGGCAGCGACTGGATGTAGGTCTTGTGCTCGGCCAGCTTTTCGGTGGCGCGATGCAGCAACCCAATGTGCGGGTCGGCGCGCTGCACCACTTCGCCGTCCAGCTCCAGCACGAGGCGCAGCACGCCGTGTGCCGCCGGGTGCTGGGGGCCGAAGTTCAGCGTGTAGTTTTTAATTTCTGCCATATCAAAGACCCAGACCCGAAGAACTGTCCAACCGGGAGACACCACGGAACCGGCTCTGCCGGGCCGCTGGTGTCGCCTCCTTGCAGGGGGTCGCGCGAAGCGCGGAGGGGGTGAGCTTGTTCATCAGTGCAGACCGCCGTAGTTGTCTTCACGGATCACGCGCGGAACGATTTCGCGTGGCTCGATGCTCACCGGCTCGTACACCACGCGCTGACGCGTCGCGTCGTAGCGCATTTCCACATGACCGGACAAGGGGAAATCCTTGCGGAAGGGGTGACCGATGAAGCCGTAGTCGGTGAGGATGCGGCGCAGATCGTCGTGACCGTCGAAGACGATCCCAAACAAGTCAAAGGCTTCGCGCTCGTACCAATTGGCCGAGGCCCAGATGGACGTGACAGAGGGCAGCACCGGGAAATCATCTTCCGGGCAGAACACGCGAACGCGGACCCGGTGGTTCAGGCTCACCGACAGCAGATGGACCACGGCCGCAAAGCGCTGGCCTTCCCAGCGGCCATCACCATAGTCCTGGTAGTCCACACCACAGAGGTCAATCAGTTGTTCGAACTGCGCCTGCGGGGCACTGCGCAGCGTCTGCATCACGGCCAGGTAATGACCGGCCGAGACGGTGAGGGTGACCTCGCCACGCTCGACACGAATGGACTGCACCTGACCGCCGAGAAGGGCAGCCAGCGAAGCCTGGATCTCCTCGGGGGAGGTCGCGTATGACGTACGGGAATCGCTCATGAGCAATCTTTCTGGACTCGAACCTGAGGTGCCGGGCCAGCCGCTCAGGCTCGCGCGATGGTATTGGTGCGGCGAATCTTCTGCTGCAGCTGCATGATGCCGTACAGCAGCGCCTCGGCCGTGGGCGGACAACCTGGCACGTAGACATCCACCGGCACGATGCGGTCACAGCCGCGCACCACCGAGTAGCTGTAGTGGTAGTAGCCGCCACCATTGGCGCACGTCCCCATGGACAGCACCCAGCGCGGCTCGGCCATCTGGTCGTAGACCTTGCGCAGGGCGGGCGCCATCTTGTTGCACAGCGTGCCCGCCACAATCATCAGATCGGACTGGCGCGGACTGGCGCGAAACACCTCGGCACCGAAGCGCCCCAGGTCGTAGCGGGCAGCCGCGGCATGCATCATCTCGACCGCACAACAGGCCAGACCAAAGGTCATGGGCCAGAGTGACCCGGTCTTGGCCCAATTCACCACCGAGTCGTAACTGGTGGTGACGAAACCTTCCTTGAAAACGCCTTCAATCATGTGATGCTCCAGTGATCCCGCGTTTGACTTGTGCGCTCATTCCCAGTCCAGCGCGCCCTTTTTCCACTCGTAGGCAAAGCCCACCGTCAGAATCGCCAAGAAGATCACACCCGCCAGAAAACCGGTCATGCCGATATCGGAGAACGCCACAGCCCAAGGGATCAGGAACGCAATTTCAAGATCAAACAGAATGAAGAGAATGGCCACTAGGTAATAGCGCACATCAAACTTCATGCGGGCATCCTCAAAAGCCTCGAAGCCGCATTCGTAAGGAGAATTCTTTTCGGCGTCCGGGCGATTGGGCCCCAGGATGTATCCCAACACCTGCGGGATGACTCCGACAGCAACACCAACCAAAATGAACAAGAGTACGGGAAGGTATTGCTCTAGAATCATTTTTTGGTATTTCCGCTTGCATGGCCTTGCGCCATGTTTGCCACATATTGGTGCCGACGGCGAGACTCGAACTCGCACAGCTTTCGCCACTACCCCCTCAAGATAGCGTGTCTACCAATTTCACCACGTCGGCCAAGTCTGCATGTTTTTGATTCACGAGGGATGGTGTGAACCTTGCTGACAATCCTTAGAGTTTACCCTGAAAAAGCCCTGTTTTTGAGGGGGTCAGGCGTTTTTCAGGCGGGAATCGCAAGCCAGTACCAGCGACTCCTCCTTACCTGAACAGACGGCTGCCCTTCAAGGTGTCAGTTACCCGGGATCGCTGCCGCACCTGTGGCTGCTGCCGGCTGCGCAGGAGCCACGGTCGGGGCGGCTGGCGCGCCGCTGGGCTCGGTACCGGGAATCTGCGCCGCGGGCGTTGGCGCGGAGACCGCCGCACCTTCCAGCACACTACCCGAACGAGGTGCCTCGCGCAGGTTGCCGAAATAGGCCAGTCCCAGCGTGGCCGCTAGGAACACCGCTGCGAGGACCGCCGTGCTGCGCGAGAGGAAGTTGGCACCGCCGGAGGCGCCGAACAGGCTGGCCGAACCAGCGCCACCGCCGAAGGCCGCACCCGCGTCCGCGCCTTTGCCGTGCTGCATGAGGATCAGCCCGATCATGCCCAGCGCCGTGAGGATCTGCACCGCGAGAAGAATGGTCAACAAAACATTCATTTAATTGCTCCGTGAGGAGGCGACGAGCCCACGCGGGCCATCGCCAGGTATGTACATGGTGGGAATATCCAGGTCAGCGGGCAGCAGCCGCGACGATCTGGAGGAAATCGACAGCCTTCAGCGAGGCGCCGCCGATCAGTCCACCGTCGATGTCGGGCTGGGCCAGCAGGCTGGCGGCGTTCGCCGCGTTCATGCTGCCGCCATAGAGAATGTGGACGCGCTCGGGGTGCTGCGTCGCGGCCGACAGCTGGGCGCGCAGGACCGCGTGCACCTGCTGCGCCATCTCCGGCGTGGCCGTCTTACCGGTGCCGATCGCCCACACCGGCTCGTAGGCCACCACGATTTCGCTGGTGCAATGCGCCACCGTGTGGATCACCGCCGCGAGCTGGCGCTTGACGACGGCTTCGGTCTGGCCGGTTTCGCGCTCGTCCAGCGTTTCCCCCACACACACGATGGGCGTGATGCCCATGGACAGCGCACGCTGTGCCTTGGTGGCGACCACCGCGTCGGTCTCGCCATGGTACTGACGACGCTCCGAGTGCCCCACGATGGCGTAGCGGCAGCCGAAGTCTTTCAACATGGCGGCGCTCACCTCACCGGTGTAGGCGCCCTGCTCGTGGGCCGACACGTCCTGCGAACCCCAGGCGATGGGGCCGCCCTGCAGCAGCGCCTGCAGCTGCGCCAGGTAGGGCGCCGGTGCACACAAGGCCACGTCGGCCGCAGGCGCTGCGGCGCCCAGGCCTTCCAGCATGGCCTTCAGCAGTGATTCGTTCGCAGCCAGCGAACCGTTCATCTTCCAGTTACCTGCAATCAGTTTTTTCATGCGTTTGCTCCCGTGCTCACAGCGGTGCCCTTCAGGCCCAGCTGAGCACGATCTTGCCGATGTGGCGGTTGGATTCCATCAGTTCATGCGCCTGCGCGGCTTCGGCCGCAGGAAACACGCGGTAGATGACCGGCTGGACACGGCCGTCGGCCAGCAAGGGCCAGACATGCTCGCGCAGCGATTGGGCGATGGCGGTCTTGAACGCCAGCGGCCGAGGACGCAGCGTGGAACCGGTGATGGTGAGGCGGCGTCGCAGCACCATGCCAGCATTGATCTCGGCCTTCACACCACCCTGTACCGCGATGATGACCAGGCGGCCGTCCTCGGCCAAGCAGTCGAGTTCGCGCGCTACGTACGATCCCGCCACCATGTCGAGCACGACGTTGACGCCCTGCCCGTCCGTGATGTCCGCCACGGCGGTCACGAAGTCCTGCGTCTTGTAGTTGATGGCGTGATCGGCACCGAGCGCCAGGCAGGCGGCGCACTTGTCGTCGCTGCCCGCGGTGGCGATCACACGCGCGCCCAGGGCCTTGGCCATCTGGATGGCGGTCACACCAATGCCGCTGGTGCCGCCCTGGATGAGCAGGGTTTCACCGGGCTGCAGACGCGCACGGTCGAAGACGTTGCTCCACACGGTGAAGAACGTTTCTGGCAGGCTCGCGGCGGCGATGTCGTCCAGGCTTTCGGGCACCGGCAGGCACTGTCCCACGGGAGCCACACACCACTGGGCGTAGCCACCACCGGCCACCAGCGCACAGACGCGGTCGCCCACCTGCAGGCCGGCTGCGGCCATCGCCTCAGCGTCACCCGACGCGATGACACCCGCCACTTCCAGACCCGGCAGGTCGGAAGCGCCGGGTGGCACCGGGTAGTTGCCGGTGCGCTGCAGCACATCGGGGCGGTTCACGCCCGACGCGCTGACGCGAATCAGCACCTCGCCCGCGCCCGCTGCGGGCACCGGACGCTCGGTCAGGCGCAGCACCTCGGGTCCACCGAAGGCGCTGATCTCGACGGCTTGCATGATCGCTGACACGGCGGCTTACTGCTGCTGTTGCTGTTGTGACTGCTCGCCGCTGTTGCGATCGAGCAGGGCCTTCATGGACAGCTTGACACGGCCCTTCTCGTCCGTCTCGAGCACCTTGACGCGCACGATCTGGCCTTCGCTCAGGTAGTCGGTGACGCGCTCGACGCGCTCGTGGGCGATCTGGCTGATGTGCAGCAGGCCGTCCTTGCCAGGCAGCAGGTTGATCAGGGCACCGAAGTCCAGGATCTTGGTGACCGGGCCTTCGTAGACCTTGCCGATTTCGACTTCGGCGGTGATCTGCTCGATGCGGCGCTTGGCCTCGTCGGCCTTGGCGCTGTCGGTCGAGGCGATGGTGATGGTGCCGTCTTCGTCGATGTTGATCTGCGTGCCGGTCTCTTCGGTCAGCGCGCGGATGACGGCGCCGCCCTTGCCGATCACGTCACGGATCTTCTCGGGGTTGATCTTCATGGTGAAGAGCTTGGGTGCGAAGTTCGACACCTCGGTCTTGGCTTCGCCCATGGCTTCCTGCATCTTGCCCAGGATGTGCATGCGGGCTTCCTTGGCCTGGGCCAGTGCCACCTGCATGATTTCCTTGGTGATGCCCTGGATCTTGATGTCCATCTGCAGCGCCGAGATGCCGTTGGTGGTACCGGCCACCTTGAAGTCCATGTCGCCCAGATGATCTTCGTCGCCCAGGATGTCGGTCAGCACCGCGAAGCGGTTGCCTTCCTTGATCAGGCCCATGGCGATACCGGCCACATGCGCCTTCATGGGCACGCCGGCATCCATCAGCGCCAGGCAGCCGCCGCAGACCGACGCCATCGACGAGGAACCGTTGGACTCGGTGATTTCCGACACCAGTCGCATGGTGTAGGGGAAGTCTTCCTTGGCGGGCAGTGCGGCGATCAGCGCGCGCTTGGCCAGACGGCCGTGGCCGATCTCGCGGCGCTTCGGGGTGCCAAAACGGCCGGCTTCGCCGGTGGCGAAGGGAGGCATGTTGTAGTGCAGCATGAAGCGGTCTTCGTACTCGCCGGCCAGCGCGTCGATGCGCTGCGCGTCGCGGTCGGTGCCCAGCGTGGCCACGACCAGCGCCTGCGTTTCGCCCCGGGTGAACAGCGAGGAGCCGTGGGCGCGCGGCAGCACGCTGTTGCGGATCTCGATGGCGCGCACGGTGCGGGTGTCGCGGCCGTCGATGCGGGGCTCGCCGGCGAGGATCTGGCCACGCACGATCTTGGCTTCGATCTCGAACAGCAGGGCTTCGATCGCCACGCTGTCAAAGGCCACGCCCTCTTCCTTCAGGGCGGCCATCACATCAGCGTAAGCCGTGCGGCAGGCCTGGGTGCGCGCCTGCTTGTTGCGGATCTGGTAGGCGGCTTCGAGCTTGGCCTTGGCCAGGCCGTCGATCTTGGCGATCAGGGCTTCGTCCTTGGCGGGTGCCTGCCAGTCCCAGGCCGGCTTGCCGGCGTCACGCACC
>JAGXRS010000463.1 GCA_018335615.1 Hydrogenophaga sp.
CTGGATGAGATCGCCGAGCTGCTGCGGCTGGAGGATGGCACCCATTGCGAGGAAGCCAGCAGTCTGGCCGAGCACAAGCTCAAGGACGTGCGCGAGAAAATGGCTGACCTGGCGCGCATGGAGGCCGTGCTGTCTGAGTTGGTGTGCGCCTGCCATGCGCGAAGGGGGAACGTTTCCTGCCCGCTGATCGCGTCACTACAGGGTGGAGCAAGCTTGGCAGGTTCGGCTATGCCTTAGCGTGCTTTATTTTCCGTTTTCTGAGACGACCCCTGCCTCGCCGGAAGTGGCGATGCTCGAGAAAAAAAGCCGCCTCGATCTCGGGCGGCTCCAGGGGAGGGCAGGGGGGCGATCACCGCTTGCAATGCACCAGGTCGTCGTTCACCCACGCACTTTCGACCAGGCCGTTTTCGCGCAGCTCGTCGCACGCTTCGCCTACCTGCTCGCGCCACTTCTTCGGCCGGGTGGAATCCGAGCCGCACATCAGCCGGAACGTCTCCAGCTTGAGCGGGTACGGCTCCTTGTGGGTGGCGAAGTAGTCGAACATGCGCCGCGCGGTGGGCGACAGCTTGCGGTACTTCTCCCACACGAATTTCGTGTAGTGGTCGCCGGCGAACAGCACCACGATTTCGGCGTCGATCTCGACCTGGCAGCGCGACGTGCGCTTGCCGCGATCCAGGACGCGGAAGCGCCGGATCAGCGACACCGATTCGAGCCGGCCGATGCGTTGGGATGAGAACTGCATGGCCGACGCCTGGAGCCGCGTCAGGCATTCCTCGGCCCTTGTGTAGTACCGACCGTTGATTGACCAGTCCAAGTCCTGGCAAAGCTCGTAGAACGTGAAGGAAACCGGCTCTCCGAGCGCGGTGCGCTTCGCGTACTCCAGCACCTGGGCGAATACCAGCTCGTCGTCGTCGGCGCGCAGCTCGATCCCGGTGTAGGTGATCTCCACGTCTTTGTTGACGTGGTAGATCGACTGGCCTTGCAGCGCGGCGCGCGGCACCTTCTTGTTGCGGACGGTGAAGATCGCCGACCGCCCGAAGTCGTTGGGCAGTGCCCGCATGTGATCCGGCCAGGGAGCCAGGTCGAACAGCGAGAGCTGCATGTCCTTGATCTGCTGCTTCGTGTGCTTGAGCAAGGCCGTCTGCTTGGCCTCGCTGACCTTCTCGGCCAGCTCACCGCCGGCCGTTCGCTTCTTGGTCGCCATCGCACTACTCCGTTTGTCCTGGGCCAGCGCGCCGATCTGCTCGGCCATCTTGTTCACGGCGGTGCGCGGTTCGGGCGGCAGGCCCATCGTGCGCGCAAGCTCGGCCGATTCCTGCGCCATGCGCTCGGATCGCTCGACGGCGGCACTTGCCGGCGTCGGTAGCTTCGGCGGCAAAGCCGCCTCGTTGTCGCCGGCCGTGGCCGGCAGCTCGAAGAGGGAACCGGCGGGGCGGAAGGCCCCGCCGGCGCTGCCCGAGTCCCTGCGAGCGGCGGCGGTACGGGCGGCAAGGTCGGTGGCGTCGGCTTCGCTAAGCCCGCCCTCGATGAGCTTGCGCCTGTATTCCTGCTCGTTGAACTCGTTCTGCATCTAATCTCCCTCCTAGCATACTGCCCGGCCGTGGCCGGGCCTGGCCTTACTGGCCGCCGCCTGGCGCTTTGGTGTCCAGGTATTCGATTTCCTCGGCGATGAAATCGAAGCCGTATTCGGTCTTGCCGTCCTTCTCGTACTTCGTCGGCTCGATGCGGCCCTGGACGAACACCTTGGAGCCTTTGCCCAGGTACTTGCCCGCGTTCTCGGCCAGGCCGCCGAACGACTTGATGCGGAAGAAGTCCGTCTGCTCCTGCTTCGCACCGGCTGCGTTGCGCCACACGCGATTGACAGCCAGGTCGAAAACGGCGCGGGCGCTGTTTTCGCTATGGCGAACGTCGGTATCGCGGGTAAGATTACCGATAAACTGGAACAGGTTGTGGCTCATTCGTCATGCTCCTTTCGCTAATGGAGTCGTCAGTTTAGCTAAACCTGCGTCCGTGGTCAAGAACTTTAGCGGCTAAAATTTTCTGCCGCCCGCACCGAGAAGGCATACGGGCCTTGTACAACTACATCTTCTTCACGAACGTGCTCCGGCTGCTCGATGAGCGGCACATGACGAAAAAGGAGCTATCGGACAGGTCGGGGGTTTCGATCTCCTTCCTGTCCGATCTCACTACTGGCAAAGCCAACCCCTCCCTAAAGGTGATGGAGGACATTGCGCAGGCCCTTGAAACTCCCCTGCCGCTCCTGCTTGAATCGACCGACCTGGACAAAGAAGCCCTTGACACCCTGGCCGGCGGCAAGGCACCCCGAAGCCTGCCGCCAGGCTTCGAGCGCGTGGCGGCCGTGCTGCCAGAACACCAGGCGTTCATCGTCAAGAAGTGGGGCGAAGCGACAAGGAAGAAACTTAGAGGGAGTTGACGCCAGGATGTGAGAAGGGAAGGGAAGCGGCGCGGAACTGAGCCACAAGAGCCAGCCAAGTTTTAGCCGCTAAAGCCCGCCGGGGTGGCTCAACCCCCGGACAACCCATAACGCAAACGCCACGGGTTCGGCGCGAGGGCGCACGGAGCATGCGCCGCGTTGTCGCCTCTTTCGCCCCTGCAATCCGCGATGCAACGTCGCGGCCGAAGTCACCCTTGTGCGCTTCGGTGTTGCGGTCGAAATTAGTTCGGTATATCGTATGAACCTGTGTAGAATGCGCGAAACGCAACGGCATACAGGGCATACGGAATGACCGACCAGAAACCAGAACACAACAGCATCAAGGAACGGGCGAAGAAGAAGCTCGAACGCGACATGGGGCCGGAGCTGCTGGCCGCCCTCAACGATCCCAAGACCGTTGAAATCATGCTCAACGCGGACGGCAAGCTCTGGCTCGAACGCCTGGGCGAGCCGATGAAGTGCATCGGCACGCTGCGCGTCGCGCAGGCGCAAGCCATCATCGAAACCATCGCGGGCTACCACGGCAAGGAAGTCACGCGCTCCAAGCCGATCCTGGAAGGCGAGCTGCCCCTTGATGGCAGTCGCTTCGCCGGCCAGCTCCCGCCGGTTGTGCCCGCACCCACCTTCGCCATTCGGAAGAAGGCCGTCGCCATCTTCACGCTCGATCAGTACGTCGAACGCGGAATCATGACCGCGCCGCAGCGCGAGGCATTGATTGCAGCGGTGCGCGCGCACCGGAACATCCTTGTGATCGGCGGCACCGGCTCGGGCAAGACCACGCTGGTGAACGCGATCATCAACGAGATGGTGATTCAAGACCCGACCGAGCGGGTTTTCATCATCGAGGACACCGGCGAAATCCAGTGCGCCGCCGAGAACTACGTCCAGTACCACACCAGCATCGACGTGAACATGACGGCGCTGCTGAAAACCACCCTCCGCATGCGCCCCGACCGAATCCTGGTCGGCGAGGTGCGCGGCCCCGAAGCCCTTGATCTGTTGATGGCCTGGAACACCGGGCACGAAGGAGGTGCTGCAACCCTGCACGCAAACAACGCCAAAGCTGGATTGGATCGGCTCGCCATGCTCATCAGCATGCACCCCGATTCCCCGAAACCCATTGAACCGCTTATCGGCGAGGCGGTTCACGTGGTTGTTCATATCGCCCGCGTCGAAGGCTCGCGGCGCATCCAGGAAATCTTGGAGGTTTCCGGGTTCGCCAACGGCCAGTACATCACCAAAACCCTCTGACTAGGAGTTACGACCAATGCAAGCAACCTTCCCGGCATTCCGCCTCAACCGCAACGCCCTGTTCTACATGGGCCTCTTCGCCCTCCTGGCGTTCTTCCTGCTGGCCCCCCAGCACGCATTCGCCTCCGAGGGCACCGGCGGCTCTCTGCCGTATGAGAGCTGGCTGACCAACCTCCGCAACTCCGTCACCGGCCCGGTGGCCTTCGCGCTGTCGATCATCGGCATCGTGGTCGCCGGCGGCATCCTGATCTTCGGCGGCGAACTCAACGGCTTCTTCCGCACGTTGATCTTCATCGTCCTGGTCATGGCCCTGCTGGTCGGCGCGCAGAACATGATGAGCACGTTCTTCGGCCGTGGCGCGGAAATCGCCGCCCTGACCGATGGCGCGCTGCACCAGGTCAAGGTCGCCGCGCTGGACGTGGCCGGCTTCCCCGGCGAAGCCGTCATGCGCTGGGCCGAGCGCGGCCACATCGCGGGGTAAGTCATGGCTCTGCGCGCGATCCCCATCCGTAGGGCCGGCAACCGAGAAAACCTGTTCATGGGCGGGGATCGTGAGCTGGTGATGTTCTCGGGCCTGCTGGCCGGCGCGCTGATTTTCAGCGCCCAAGAAGTGAGGGCAACGGTGTTCGGCATCGCCTTGTGGTTCGGCGCGCTCTTCGCGCTGCGCCTCATGGCGAAGGCCGATCCGAAGCTGCGACACGTGTACCTGCGGCACCGCCGGTACAAGCCGTACTACCCGGCTCGCAGCACGCCCTTCCGTGACAACACGCCGAGTCAAGGGAAGCAATACAAATGATCGAAGCAATCGCAATTGCCATTGCTGTGCTCGGTGCGGTTCTGTTGCTCATCCTCTTTGCCCGCATCCGGGCTGTCGATGCCGAGCTGAAGCTCAAGAAGCATCGCGCCAAGGATGCCGGCCTGGCCGATCTGCTCAATTACGCCGCCGTGGTCGATGACGGCGTGATCGTGGGCAAGAACGGCTCCTTTATGGCCGCCTGGCTGTACAAGGGTGATGACAACGCCAGCAGCACCGAGGAACAGCGGGAAATGGTGTCGTTCCGCATCAACCAGGCCCTGGCGGGCCTGGGGAACGGCTGGATGGTGCATGTCGATGCTGTGCGTCGGCCTGCGCCGAACTACTCGGAGCGGGGCGTGTCATCGTTCCCCGACTCCGTTTCCTTCGCCATTGACGAGGAACGCCGGCGCTTGTTCGAGGGCCTGGGCGCGATGTTCGAGGGCTACTTTGTCCTGACCGTCACGTGGTTCCCGCCAGTGCTGGCCCAGCGCAAGTTTGTCGAACTCATGTTCGATGACGATGCGGTGGCTCCCGACCATACGGCGCGCACTACGGGCCTGATTGCGCAGTTCAAGCGCGAGATCACCAGCCTGGAATCGCGCCTGTCCTCGGCGGTCAAGATGACGCGCCTGCGCGGCCAAAAAGTCGTGTCGGAAGAGGGCAGGGAAGTCACGCACGATGACTTCCTGAGCTGGTTGCAGTTCTGCGTGACGGGCCTCCATCACCCGGTCATGCTGCCCAGCAATCCGATGTACCTCGATGCGGTAATCGGCGGGCAAGAGCTGTGGGGCGGCGTCGTGCCCAAGATCGGGCGCAAGTTCATCCAGGTGGTCGCCATCGAAGGCTTCCCCTTGGAGTCAACGCCTGGGGTGCTCTCGGCCCTGGCCGAGCTGCCCAGCGAATACCGCTGGTCGAGCCGCTTCATCTTCATGGATCAGCACGAGTCCTTGAAGCACCTGGACAAGTTCCGCAAGAAGTGGAAGCAGAAGATTCGCGGCTTCTTCGATCAGGTGTTCAACACGAATACCGGCTCGATCAACCAGGACGCGGCCGCGATGGTCGGCGACGCCGAGGCGGCCATCGCCGAGGTCAACAGCGGCTTGGTGGCGGCCGGCTACTACACCAGCGTAGTCGTGCTGATGGACGAGGATCGGGAGCGCCTGGCGGCCTCCGCGCTCCTGGTCGAGAAGGCCGTCAACCGCCTGGCCTTCGCGGCCCGTATCGAGACGATCAACACGCTCGATGCGTACCTGGGCAGCTTGCCCGGCCACGGCGTCGAGAACGTGCGCCGGCCGCTCATCAACACGATGAACCTGGCCGACCTGCTGCCGACAAGCTCGATCTGGACGGGCAGCGCCACGGCTCCGTGCCCGATGTACCCGCCGCTGTCGCCGGCGCTCATGCACTGCGTGACGGTGGGCGCTACGCCGTTCCGCCTGAACCTGCACGTGCGCGACCTGGGCCACACCTTCATGTTCGGCCCGACCGGCGCAGGCAAATCGACGCACCTGGGCATCATCGCCGCGCAGCTCCGTCGCTACGCCGGCATGTCGATCTACGCCTTCGACAAGGGCATGTCGATGTACCCACTCGCGGCCGGCATCCGCGCGGCCACGAAGGGCAAGAGCGGCCTGCATTTCACGGTGGCCGCCGACGATGACCGCCTGGCGTTCTGCCCGCTCCAGTTCCTCGAAACGAAGGGGGATAGGGCCTGGGCGATGGAGTGGATCGACACCATCCTGGCGTTGAACGGCGTCAACACCACGCCGGCGCAGCGCAACGAGATCGGCAACGCGATCATGAGCATGCACGCCAGCGGCGCGCGCACGCTCTCCGAGTTCTCGGTGACGATTCAGGACGAGGCGATCCGCGAGGCCATCAAGCAGTACACGGTGGACGGCTCGATGGGCCACCTGCTCGACGCCGAAGAGGACGGCCTGTCGCTGTCCGACTTCACGGTGTTCGAGATCGAAGAGCTGATGAACCTGGGCGAGAAGTTCGCGCTGCCGGTGCTGCTCTACCTGTTCCGCCGCATCGAGCGCGCACTGAAAGGCCAGCCCTCCGTCATCATCCTGGACGAAGCCTGGTTGATGCTGGGCCACCCCGCGTTCCGCGCCAAGATCAGGGAATGGCTCAAGGTGCTGCGCAAGGCCAACTGCCTTGTGCTGATGGCGACGCAAAGCCTCTCCGACGCGGCCAACTCGGGCATCTTGGACGTGATCGTGGAATCGACCGCGACCAAGATTTTCCTGCCTAACGTCTACGCCAGGGATGAGGACACATCGGCGCTCTATCGCCGTATGGGCCTCAACGCGCGTCAGATCGAAATCCTGGCGACTGCCATTCCGAAGCGTCAGTACTACTACGTCTCGGAGAACGGCCGCCGTCTCTATGACCTTGCCCTGGGGCCGATGGCCCTGGCCTTCGTCGGTGCGTCCGACAAGGAATCGGTCGCCACCATCAAGAGCCTCGAAGCCAAGTTCGGCCACGAATGGGTGCATGAGTGGCTGGCCGGCCGTGGGCTGAATCTCAACGACTACCTGGAGGCCGCATGAGCATCGCCGACACCCTCAAGGGCTTGATCTTCAAGAAGCCCGCCAACTCCGCCGAGCCGCGCGATCCGCGCCGCTCGAAGGAACCGCTCGCCGGCGGCCGCCGTGCGGGCGAGGCCGAGAACCCCTACCTGGCCGCGCGCCGCACCTGGAACGATCACGTGGGCAGCGTCGTCTCGCAGCGCCAAACCTGGCAGGTGATAGGCATCCTGTCGCTGTTGATCGCGCTGGCCGGCGTGGGTGGCGTGATCCACATCGGCAGCCAGTCGAAGTTCATCCCCTACGTGGTCGAGGTGGACAAGCTGGGCCAGACGGTGGCCGCCGGCCCGGTGCAGGCCGCAGGGAAGGCCGATCCGCGTGTCATCCACGCCGCCGTTGCGGACTGGATGAGCTGCGCGCGCATGGTGTCGCCTGACGTGGCCTTGCAGCGCAAGTGCGTGTTCAAGGCGTACTCGATGCTCGCCCCCAACGATCCGGCGACGCCAAAGATGAACGAGTGGTTGAACGGCACGCCCGATTCCAGCCCGTTCAAGCGCGCCGAGAAGGAAATGGTCAGCGTCGAGATCAAGACCGTCATCCCGCAAACGCCCGACACCTGGCAAGTCGAGTGGGTGGAAACCACGCGCGACCGCCAAGGCACGCTGAAAGGTCAGCCCGTCACCTGGCGCGCGCTCGTGACTACCTACATCGCCGAGGTCACGCCCAACACCACCGATGAGCAACTGCGGAACAACCCGTTGAGCATCTACGTGCGTGATTACTCCTGGTCCCGCATCCAATGAATTCGAGGTCATCCACCATGAAGAAAACCCTCTCCGCTTTGATCGTGGGCGCTGCTGTGGCGGTGCCCTCCCTGGCTCTGGCCGCCCCTGGCGACGACATTGCCGACAAGTATTTCAACAAGACCAACCCGACGCTGACCGCTCAAGAGCGCGCGGCGCTCGCCATCGCCAAACGGTGGGAAGCGGGGTCGGCGACCGGCATCAAGCCGGTGGCCGGCTCGGGCGGTGCCATCAAGTTCGTGTACGGCGCGCAGCAGCCGAGCATCGTTTGCGCGGTGCTCCAGGTGTGCGACGTGGCCTTGCAGCCCGGCGAACAAGTGAACTCGATCAACCTGGGCGACACGGCCAGGTGGACGGTGGAACCGGCCATCACCGGCAGCGGCGCGACCGAGGTTCAGCACCTCATCATCAAGCCGATGGACGTGGGCCTCGAAACCAGCCTGGTTGTGACCACGAACCGCCGCAGCTACCACTTCCGCCTGCGCTCGCATCGCACCGAGTACATGCCGCAAGTCTCGTTCACGTACCCCGAGGAAGCGCAAGCCAAGTGGGACGCGATCCAGCGCCGCGAGAAGCAGGAACGCACCGACAACACCCTGCCGGCGACGGGCGAGTACCTGGGCGATCTCTCGTTCGACTATGAGCTGTCCGGGTCGGCGAGCTGGAAGCCTGTGCGCGTCTACAACGATGGCCGCAAGACCATCATCGAAATGCCCGGCACGATGCAGCAGACCGAAGCGCCGACGCTCCTGGTCGTGCGCAAAGAGGGCGGCTTGTTCACCGACGACGAAACGGTGCTGGTCAATTACCGCGTGCAGGGCAATCGCTACATCGTGGACACGGTGTTTGACCGCGCGATCCTGATTGCCGGTGTTGGCAGTAGCCAAGACCGCGTGACCATCAGCCGGAGGAAGTGACCATGCGCAAGATCGTCTCTCTCGCGCTGCTCGCCCTCGCCCTGGGCCTCGGCGGCTGCGCAACCACCAGCCAGTACGGCAACTTCGTCCAGTCGGCCGCGCTCGATCAGCAGAAGCTCGCCACCGACGCGGTGCAGCAGCTCGCCACGCTGTACGCGCCGGCGCGCACGCGCCTGGAGCTGCAACAGCCGACGCCCGATCCGTTCGGCCAGGCGCTCGTCAAGTCGCTGCGCGACAAGGGCTATGCCCTCCTGGAGTACGCCCCGGCCGGCGCTTCCACGCAGGCCCCGGCCTCGGCGGCATCGCAGGCGAGCGCACCGGCCACCACGGCCGCGTCGGGCGGCCTGCCGTTGCGCTACGTGCTCGACCAGGCTGGCGACTCGAACCTGTACCGCCTGACCTTGATGGTCGGCAATCAATCCATCACCCGCCCTTACCTGGCGCAAAACGGCACGTTCGCGCCGGCCGGGTACTGGGTGCGCAAGGAGTGACGCCATGACAGAAAACGCCGATCAGATGGCACCTGACGCTTCGCCTGGCGAAGTGTCCAAGAAGGCGGGCGTCCGTCGCGTCAACAACATGCCCATGTACATCCTCGGCGGCGTCCTGCTGTCGTTCGTGCTGGTCATGGCCCTGGTCGCGGCGGATCGCGCGGCCAAGCAGAACGCGCCGGCGGACGGCCCCAAGGAGAAGGCCGGCAACACGTCGATGTTCGCCAAGGAGATCGCAGGCGACAAGACCGGCGGCTTGATCGAGCCGGCAAGCCCGCTCAAGGTGCCCGACATGCCGACCGGCCCGGCGTCGGCTCCGCTGGAGATCGCGCGGCCGTCCAACCCGGACGCGCCGCCGGCCCCGCCGGCCAACCCCGGCAACCCGGGCCAGCCGGTGAACGACGACGAGGCCCAGCGCATCCGCATGGCGAAGATGCAGATGTTCGGCGAAGCCGTGAAGGCCAAGACCACCGTGCGCGTGGATGCCCCGCGTAGCAACGGCTCCGCGCCGGGTGGCCCGAGCACCTACACCGGCACGCCGCAGACGCGCGATGAAATGCTGAACCGCATCGCAGCGGTGCAGCAGCAAATCGACGCGCAGCGCAGCAACGATCCGACCGCCGCCTATCAAGCACGCCTGGCGCAGATTCGCGGCATGGGCGTCGGTGGTGGCGGCGCGGCTCCGGCCGCCGGCGGCATGGGCGCGGGCGGTGCGCCGCAGCTCCTGCAAACCTCGACCAGCGGCGGCGGGCGCAACAGCATGGCGCAGTTCGGCCAAGGTGGGCAGGGCGACCGCTGGAAGCTGGATTCGCAGCCGGAAGCGCCGCGCACACCGTTCGAGCTGCGCGCGGGCTTCGTCGTGCCGGCCACGCTCATTTCGGGCATCAACTCCGATCTGCCGGGCCAAATCATGGCCCAGGTCGCGCAGGACGTGTACGACACACCGACCGGCAAGCACCTGTTGATCCCGCAGGGATCGCGCCTCGTCGGCTCGTATTCGAGCGACGTGGCCTACGGCCAAGCGCGCGTGCTGGTTGCGTGGCAACGCATCGTGTTCCCCGATGGCAAGGCGATGGACATTGGCGCGATGCCAGGCGCGGACAGCGCGGGATACGCGGGCTTCCACGACCAGGTGAACAACCACTATGTGCGCCTGTTCGGCTCGGCCTTCCTCATGTCCGGCGTGACAGCAGGCATCACCTACAGCCAACGCCAGAACCAGGCCACAAACACCTATGGCGCACCGAGCGCCAGCAGTGCCCTAAGCGAAGCCCTCGGCCAGCAGCTCGGCCAGGTTACGGCGCAACTCATCGCCAAGAACCTGAGCATTTCGCCGACGCTGGAAATTCGGCCGGGGTATCGCTTCAACGTCGTGGTCACGAAGGACATGACGTTTTCCAAGCCGTACCGTTCCTTCGATTACTAACGCCATAGGAGAAAAGCACCATGAAGCCGAAGTTTTTAGCCGCTAAATTGGCCCTCGTCATTGCTGTTTCGAGCACGCTGGCGGTCACACCTGTGCAGGCTGGCATCCCCGTCATCGACGGCACCAACCTGTCGCAGAACATCATGACGGCCATCGAATCGGTGGCCCAGACGCTCAAGCAAATTGAGCAGTACAGCACCCAGCTCCAGCAGTATCAAAACCAACTCCAGAACACGATGGCCCCGGCCGCGTATATCTGGGATCAGGCGCAATCGACCATCAACGGGTTGATGAACGCGGTCAACACGCTGGATTACTACAAGACCCAACTCGGCAGCCTGGACAGCTACATCGGCAAGTTCCAGGACGTGAACTACTACAAGAACTCGCCGTGCTTTACGGCGGCAGGGTGCTCCGACGCGGAACGCGCAGCACTTCGGAATGTGGCCCAGCTCGCGAGCGAGTCGCAGAAGAAGGCCAACGATGCCTTGTTCAAGGGCCTCGATAGGCAGCAAACGAATCTCACGGCCGATGCAGCGACGTTGCAGCGTCTTCAATCGGCAGCGCAGGGCGCGCAGGGCCAAATGCAGGCCATCGGCTACGCCAACCAGCTCGCCAGCCAGCAGGCCAACCAGCTCTTGCAGATTCGTGGCCTGCTGATCGCGCAGCAGAACGCGATGGCAACCAAGATGCAGGCCGACGCCGACAAGGAAGCCCAGCAGGCGGCAGCGGCCGCACAACTGCGCCAGGGCAGCTACCGGGCCAGCCCGGCGCGCACCTGGTAAGGGGGATTCATGAAAGCAATCAAGGCTCTGTCCTTGGCCTCGGCCGCCCTCGTGGCGGCCTTGGTCGCCGGCTGCGACAACAAGCCGGCCACGGCCCCCATGCCGGAAGTGAACGACGAGAACTGCAAGCCCGAGAACATCGCCAAGATCGAGGACAAGGGCGTCCAGCAGGCTTTTTCGTCGCTGTGCTTGCGTCGTGGTGGGGATTTCAAGCCCAGCCCGAAACGCGAATGGTGAGGTGCTGACGATGAGAATGCCAGCCAATCTAAAAACCCTCGCCCTGCCGCTGTTCGTCTGGCTGGCGTTCTTCGCGGTCGATGCCCACGCGGCCATCGACAACGCCGGCGTGTTCGATAGCGTGCTGGATCGCTACCAGGCCGCCGCGAGCGGCTGGGCCGGTGTCATCACCACGGCCGCAACCTGGCTCTTCTGGACGCTGGTTGTGATCTCGATGGTCTGGACGTTCGGCATGATGGCCTTGCGCAAGGCCGACATTGGCGAGTTCTTCGCGGAGTTCGTCCGCTTCACGATCTTTACCGGCTTCTTCTGGTGGGCGCTAACCAACGGCCCTAACTTCGCCTCGTCCATCTATGCGTCGTTGCGGCAGCTCGCCGGCAACGCGACGGGCCTGGGCAATGCTCTGTCGCCCTCGGGCATCGTGGACGTGGGCTTTGCGATCTTCGACAAGGTGATGGATCAGTCCTCGGTGTGGTCGCCGGTGGACAGCATGGCCGGCATCCTCATGGCCGTGGCGATCCTGGTCATCCTGGCCCTGGTCGGTGTGAATATGCTTCTGCTGCTCGCGTCGGGCTGGGTGCTCGCCTACGGCGGCGTGTTCTTCCTCGGCTTCGGTGGTTCGCGCTGGACTTCCGACATGGCGATCAACTACTACAAGGTCGTCCTGGGCGTGGCCGCGCAGCTCTTCGCAATGGTGCTCCTGGTGGGCATCGGCAAGACCTTCCTCGATGACTACTACTCGCGCATGAGCGCCGGCATCAGCCTCAAGGAAATGGGCGTGATGCTGATCGTCGTCATCATCCTCTTGGCGTTGGTCAACAAGATTCCGCCGCTCATCGCCGGGATCATCACCGGCGCGAGCGTGGGCGGTGCCGGCATCGGCCAGTTCGGTGCAGGTGCTGCGTTGGGTGCCGCAGGCATGGCAGCAGCAGCGGCCGCGACCGGCGGCGCCGCTCTGGCCGCCGGCGCAGCCTCGGCCGCCGGTGGTGCCTCTGCCGTCATGGCCGCCTTCTCGAAGGCCAATGAGAACGTGTCGGCAGGCACGGACGTTATGTCGGCCTTCTCGGGCGGCGGCAGCTCGGGCGGCGGTGCGGGCGGCGGCGGCGACGCCGGCACCGGCAGCACGCCCTTCGCTCAGGCTGCGGGCTTTAGCGGCAGCTCCGGCGGTGGCTCTTCGTCGGGTGGCGGCAGCCCCTCGACCGGCAGCAGCTCGGGCAGCTCGAAGGGCGGCGATAAGGGCGGCGGCAAAGCCGACGCCGGCGGCCAGGGCAGCAGCTCGACGGCCAGCACCGGCAGCAGTGCCGACAAGGCCGCCAAGAACGAACCCAAGCCCGCCGGCGGGGCAGGGCAAGGGCAGCAGGCCGCACCGGGCAGCACCGGCCCCGGCTTGCTCGCATCGGCCGCATCGGCCCTCGGCACGGCCGGCCGCATCGCCGCCGACGCCGGCGCGAACTTGGCGAAGGGAACCGCCGATGTTGCCAAGGCCAAAGCCGCGAGCCTGCGCGAAGCCGCAGCCGAGCGGATCGCCGACACCACTGGCGGAAAGATCGCCGCCGCGATCAAGGCGCAAGGAAGCGGCACGGCCGAGAACATCGACGTGCCCGACCAGCAGCCCGCGCCGAGCTTCGGCGACAACAGCCTGGCAGGCGGCCCTGCCGATGCCGATCCCGAGTCCGAAGTAGCTGCGTTCGCCAACCGCGAGCAAGGCCGCGACGGCACAACTGCGTAACCAAGGAGAGTCCAACCATGAAGAAGAAACTGTTTGCCCTGGCCGCCCTCGTGGCAGCCCTCGGATCGACCGCCGGCACGGCCAGCGCGCAAGACGTGCTGACCGGCGACACGCGCCTGGCCTGCGAGGCGATCCTGTGCCTGTCGTCGGGCACGCGCCCGAGCGAATGCACGCCGTCGCTGTCGCGGTACTTCAACATCACGAAGCGCAAGCTGTCGGACACGATCCGCGCCCGCCTGAACTTCCTCCAGCTTTGCCCGGTGGCGAGCCAGACGCCGGAAATGCAGTCGCTCGTGTCGGCGATCTCGCGCGGCGCTGGCCGGTGCGACGCGCAGTCGCTGAACTCGACGTTGGTGATGTGGACGGGCGGCTACGACGATGGGCGCACGTACATCAGCAACCAGTTGCCTGACTACTGCGGGGCCTACACCGGCCACGCCTACACCGACTTCGCCAGCAGCGGCACGCTGCCGCGCTATGTCGGGACGCCAGAGCGGGGCGGGTATTGGGTCGAAGCGCGCGACTATGACCGCGCCTTGGCCGAGTACAACGAACGCATCCGGCGCGAGGACGAAGAGCGCCGCCGTCAGTCCTGGCTGAACTGAGGGAGGGGAGGGCATGCCGTTCTTCGCCGATCTGCCGCCGCAGCTCCAGGAGCGCGTCGTCTGCTCGATCTCGGCCGCCGTCAAGTACGAGGTGCCGGTCAACATCGTGTTGGCCGTCGCCGAGAAAGAGGGCGGCAAGCCGGGCCAGTGGGTGCGCAACTCGAATGGCACGCATGACGTTGGCCCGATGCAGTTCAACACCGCGTACCTGGGCGACCTGGCCCGATACGGCATCACGGCGAACGATGTGGCGGCTGCCGGCTGCTACTCGTTCGACCTGGCCGCCTGGCGGCTGCGGATGCACATCCGCAACGACAAGGGCGACCTCTGGACGAAGGCGGCGAACTACCACTCGCGCACGCCGCAGTACAACGCGGTGTACCGGGCCGACTTGATGCGCAAGGCGTCGAAGTGGGCCGATTGGCTCGAAGCTCGGTTCGTCACGCTTGACGTGACGAAGGCCGGGGCCACGCCCTCGACGCCCAGCCAGCCCGCGACGGTGGCCCAGCGGGCGACGCCGGCGGCCAGGCCGGCACCAGCACCCCAGCAGGCCGCCCCAGCGGCCGCAGCAGCTCGCAGCGTGTCGGTGGCCGGCTACGTGCCCCGCACGGTGTCTTTCAACACTTCACGCGAGGGGTCGGCCGAGTAGGCCGGCTCTTCCGATTTAGCGGCTAAACATGGACAAATTCCACGCCTTCATGATGCGGTACACGCTGGGCGTCGGCCGGTTGCTTCAAGCCTATTGCAAGTGGGCGGAAGGGCAGGCCAAGAACCAGCTCGATTTGCTTCTGCTGGGCCTCGGCCCGATCTTCGCCTTGGGCCTTCTGCTGTGGGCGCTGCCGGCGTGGATCGGCAAGCCCATCGCCTTCGTGCTCTCACTGCCAGCGCTCTACATCATCTTCCTGGTGCTGCGCGCCTACGCGATTCGCGGGGGCCGGCGCTGATGAAGGCCCTGCGGATTCCTGATGGAACCGTCGAAGCGTTGAAGTGGCTCGCACTGGTTCTCATGACCGGCGATCACGTCAACAAGTACCTGTTCAACGCGACGCTGCCGGTGCTGTTCGAGGCCGGCCGCGTGGCGCTCCCCCTTTTCGTGTTCGTCCTGGCCTACAACCTGGCCCGGCCGGGCACGCTCGAACGCGGCGTGTACGGCCGCACCATGTCGCGCCTGGCGATGTTCGGCGCGCTGGCCTCCGTGTCCTTCGTGGCCCTCGGCGGCCTGTACGCCGGTTGGTGGCCGCTCAACGTGATGTTCACGCTGCTGGTCGTCACGGCCACGGCTTACCTGGTCGAACGTGGCGGCAAGCTGCACCTGGCGGCCGCCGGCGTGGTGTTCCTGGTCGGCGGCAGCTCGGTCGAATATTGGTGGCCGGCCGTGGCTTTCGGCCTGGCGGTGTGGTCGTACACGCGCCGGCCGAGCTGGGCCGCCGCGGCGGTCGCGGTGCTGGCCTGCGCGGCCCTGTGGTTCGTCAATCGCAACCTGTGGGCCTTGGCAGCCCTGCCGGTGCTCTTCCTGGCCTCGCGGGTGGATGTGCGCGTGCCGCGCCTGCGCTGGGCCTTCTACGCCTATTACCCGCTGCACCTGGCCTCGCTCTGGTTGATCCGCATCCCCATGAGCAAGGCCGGCTACCTGTTCTTCTGATTGGAGTCCTGCCCCATGCGAAAACCCGTTCTTCTGGCCCTCTCTCTGGCGTTCCTGGTCAGCGCGCAAAGCGCACTGGCCGCCGGCGACGCCGGCAACTTCGGCACGCCGATCAAGTCCGGCGTATCGGTGTCCTTCCCCGACAGCAGCGCGACATTCCAGCCGACGCCAGAGGCCCTGGAGCTGCTGGCCGACGCTAGGAATGCGGCGATCATCTACATCAGCGGGCGCACCAGCACACTACGGCCCAGCGCGGCCGATGAGGCCCTTGCACTACGCCGTGCGCTCTCGGCCAGGTCGTACTTGGTGGCGCGCGGCGTCTCGCCGCTCAAGATCATGGTGAACTTCGCATCGGCCGCCGATTTCGTGGCAGACAACTCGACGGCCGAGGGCCGGCGCGAGAACCAGCGCGTGGACATTGAGGTGGTCTACATCCCCACCTACTGAGCGATCCGGCATCGCCATTCCTGGCGGTGCTGCAGGTCGCTCCAGCAGCTTCGCATCGTCGGCTCTGACGATGCAGGCCCGGCCGGCTTCCCTTGACAGCATCGCCATTTCTGACGATGCTGGCCAAGTCCCGATTTACTCCAGGAAGAAGGCCATGAGATACCCCGGCGGCAAGGGCGGTGCCGGCGTCTACCAGACGATCATCAACAACATCCCGCCTCACGACACGTACATCGAAACGCACCTGGGCGGCGGCAACATCCTGGAGCGCAAGCGGCCCGCTGCCCGCAGCGTCGGCATCGACGTTGATCCCGAGGTGATCGAGGTCTGGCAGCAGCTCGACGTGCCCGGCCTGGAGCTGCACCACGGCGACGCCGTGGCCTGGCTGGAGTCCCACCAGTTCACCGGCTCCGAGTTCGTCTACGCCGATCCGCCCTACGTGATGGACAGCCGGCGCGGCGGCAAGCTATACCGCCACGAATACGACGACGCCGACCACGTGCGGCTGCTCGACGTGCTGGCCGGCTTGCCGTGCGCGGTGATGGTGTCGGGCTACAGCTCAACGATCTATGACAGCTCTCCCTTGGCGTCATGGAGAACCATCGACTTCAACGCGATGACGCGCGGCGGCATCGCTATCGAACGGCTGTGGATGAACTACCCCGAGCCGGCCGAGCTGCACGATCTGCGCTACCTCGGCAGCAACTTCCGCGAGCGCGAGCGCATCAAGCGGAAGAAAGCCCGCTGGCAAGCGAAGCTCGCCAAGCTCGATCCGCTGGAGCGGGCGGCGATCATGGAATGCCTGCGCGAGCTGGAGGCGGCCGAGTAGGTCACGCCTGCGCCTGGTTGTGCAGCGCCCATACGCGCTTGACCTGGCTTTCACTGCACCCGGCCAGCCTGGCCGTCTCTGGAATGCTGTGGCCTGCGCTGCGCAGCGCCACGATGCGTTCATGCACCTTTGTGTTGGCCTTGCGGCCGGTGTAGCGGCCGGCGTCCTTCGCCAGCTCGACGCCCTGCCGCTGCCGCTCGCGGCGATCCTCGTAGTCGTCGCGGGCCATCTGCAACGCCAGCTTCAAAAGCATGTCCTGGATCGACTCCAGCACCACCTTTGCCACGCCCTTCGCCTCGGCGGCCAGGTCGGATAGATCGACCACGCCAGGGACAGCCAGGCGCGCGCCCTGGGCGCGGATCGAGGCCACGAGGCGTTCGGCCTCGGGCAGCGGCAGGCGGCTGATGCGGTCGATCTTCTCCGCAACGACGACTTCACCGGGTTGCAGGTCGCCGATCATGCGCAGCAGCTCGGCGCGATCGGCGCGAGCGCCCGAAGCCTTCTCGCGGTAGAAGCCGGCGGCCCTGGTGCTCTCCACGATGGCGGCCTGCCTGGTCAAGTCCTGCTCGTCGGTGCTGACGCGCAAGTAGATGCGCGCGACCTTGAAAGCGACGCCGGCGGCCTGGTGCTCGGTCGGCGTCCGCATGATGCGGTCGGCACCTTCGACCAGGCCATCGCCGCCGACGCGCAGCGGTGGCGTCTTGGCGAGCGCCTGGCGCGCTGCGCGTGACTGGCGCGGCATGGCCGCAATCTGTGTTTCCTGGGCGGTGCGCGGCGTGATGATCGCGCTGCGCTTCGCCTTGGTCTTGCCTGGGAAGTAGCCGTTGCGGCTGGTCATGGGTTCCTCCGGTCATTTTGGGTATACGCAAAGTGTCCGGTCATGCTACCCCCGGCCAAAAAGGCCGTCATGCGATTTATCTTGGCCGGGTCGTTATTGGCGGGTCTAAATGGCCGCTCCGTGGATCTCATCGCCAGAAATGGCGATGCGAGATCCAGGGCAGGGCGGCCGCCATCGTCAGACCTGGCGATGGTCGACGCCGGCGCGCATCGTCGGATGTGGCGATGCGAGCTCGAGGTCGGTGGCCACCGCCGGCGACCTGGTGCCATCGTCGGCAATGGCGATGCTGCAGCTCGACGTGCGCGGCCTGGTCGTCTCGGCATCGTCGGATGCGGCGATGCTCGAGCGAGGCGAAAAAAAACCGCCTCGGGGTGTCCGAGGCGGCAAGTCTGCATGCGGTTCAGGGAGGAAGAAACCGCGCCGGCGATCAGGGAGGAAAACCGCGCGGCCTGATGTGCAGCTCGGCCACTTTAGCCGGATTTTTCGACTTATCCGATGCGAGCGGCCCGCCGTGGGCGCTGCTCGATCTGCTGTTGCTTTTTCTCGACGTGCTTCTGCTCCTGGTGCTGCTGCTCGTCGCGCTGCACCTGGCTGATGGCCGCGCCGATCTGCCGCTTCACGCCCTCGATGCCCAGCTCGCTCTTGTGCGCCAAGTCGTTGAAGTCGGTGTGCTGCTTCATCGTGGACAGCGCCGCGATCTGCGCGCCGCTCAACATCGACGCCTTGAGCTTGGCCGCCTCGTCGCCGGCCAGCTCGACCTTGCCGGCGGCGGCGTCGGCAAGGCGCTGCTCGGCGCGCAGGTGGGTCTTGAAGCTGTCGGGCGTGATGGCGGGCAAGTCGCGCGGGTAGGTGTTCTCGGCCGGCGCGAAGATCGGGAAGATCGCCTTGCCGCCCACGGCCTGGGCGGCCGCCTCGGCCTTCTCCCGGCCGGGGTTGTTGCCGTGGGTCATGACCAGGTGCCGGTCGTCGTCGCCGGCGATGATGATCGGCTTGTCCGGGAACTTGGCGTGCAGCGCCTTCGCCACGGCCTCAAGGTTGCCGCTGTCGAAGGCGGCGACCGTGGCGTGGCCCACGGCCTCGGCCACCTGGGCCGCCGTGGCGTAGCCCTCCGAGATCACCAGCGCCGGCGCGGCCGCCAGGGCGTCCATGCCGCCGACCGGGTGGAAGCATCCTTCCTTCTTCGAGTCCTTGGCGAACCGCTTAGTGCCGTCCTCCTGGATGTATTGCATCGTCCATTGCTTGCCCTCTGCGTCGAAGGCCGGGATGTAGGTCTTCTGGCCTTCGCGGTCGGTCATCACGCCGGCCTGCGCCTGGATGCCTTTGGCTTGCAGGTAGGGCGTCGGCTGCTCGATGGGCACGAGGTCGGCCATCTGCCGACCGACGCGCTGCGCGGTGGCCTCCTGGGCCTTGTCCTGCTCGACGGCTCGCTGTGCCAGCTTCTCGGCCGCCTCGGCCTGGAGCTTGGCCTTCTCCTGGTCGCTCAAGGCGTAGCCCTTGCTCTTCCAGGTAATGTCCGTGCCGGTCTTGTTGTTGATGATCCGCCCGGCCGGGTGCCCGTCCAGGTGGCCCACGTAGAAGCCATCGAGCGCGCCCTTCTTGCCGCCCTCGACCGGCACGCGGTGCCGCTTGCCATCCATGATCGGGTGATCGCCCTGGGCGTTGCTGCCGGTGAACAGGCCGGCGCTGCGCATGGCCTCGGCGAACTCTTCCCTTGGCGTCATCGCTGGCCCTTGCTGGGCCTGCACGTTCTCGGGCTTCCAGCGTTCGAGCTTCGCCGCGTCGGCGCGCGGGCCGACATACCAGGACTTCGCGGCCTTGTCCCAAAGCGCGCCGGCGGCCTTGGCCGCGTTGCGCTGCTCGTAGGGCACGGCCAGGTACTGGCGGGCCTGCTGGGCCTGCTGCGCGGGCTTCTGCGCCTCGCCCTGGGCTTCGGGTGCCGGCTGGGCCGAACGCGGCTCTACGGCCGCTGTAGCGGCTCCCTGCGCCCATTTGGCGAAGGGAGCGGCATCGGTGCCCGGCGGCACGTACCAGGACTGTTGCTGCCGATCCCAACGCGCCCCGAGGCTCTTGGCCTCGTCCTTCTCCTTGTACGGCACGTTGATGTACTGCCGTTCGGGCTTCTCGGCCTGCGGCTGCGCCTGCTGCCGCTCGCGTTCCTGGCGCTCCAGCTCGGCCGCGCGGCGCGGCGCGTCGCTGTCGTTGAGCATGGCCGACGCCTCGGCGGTCTTGCGTGCCTCTTTAGCGGCTGAAATGTCCTCTTCGGTCGCGTTGGGGTCGCGCCGTACACGCTCTTCCTGCACGCGGGCCAGCTTGGCGGCGCGCTCGTGCTGGTTGTCGGTGCCCAGCGCATCGACCAGGTGCAGGCGCTCGGTCAGAGCCTCGGCCTGGCCCTCGGTGCGGGTGCCGGCGACGAAGGCAAAGGCGTCCTCGCCGAACTGCGCATCGGCCTTGCGCGCGTAGACCTGGAACGCCTGCGGCTCGATGCCGGCCTGGGCGGCATCGACGGTCTGGCCGTCCTGCTCGGCCACGCCGACGATGCGCAGCTCTCCGCTCCAGTCGGGCGGCAGCTCAACGCCAAGGTGTTGACGGGTCGCGTCGGCGAACGCCTGGCCGTCGATCTCGCCGGCGGCGAGCTGCCGGCGCGCGGCGGCGGCCTGCTCGATGCCCTGCACCGCGTCGGCAGGATGGGCGGCCAGCAGGGCGGCCGCCTGGTCGTTGGTCGGTGGGGTCATGTTCGCCTCCTGGTCTGCGACGGCCGCTTGCTGCTGGGTCAGCGCCGGCAGGGCCATCAACTGGTCGGGCGCGTAGTTGTTCAGCTCGTCCAGGCTGCGAACCTGGTGGGGTTCACCGTCCTGGTCGTGGAACGCAAAGATGCGCTGGCCGTCGCTCCACCTGGCTTCGGCGTCGATGCTCGACACGATCTGTTCGCCGTGCTGCTGGAGCTGCTGCGCGAGGTGGAGCTGTTCGGCCATGTTGGCGAACTCTTGCGCCAAGCCCTTGCGCTCCAGGTAGGCGTTGTCGGTGTCGGTGTGGCTCGGGTCGATGCCGAACACCGGCGACAGCCGGTCATGCGCGACCGCGTAGAACTGCTCGGGATCGGTGCCGGTGATGCTGCCCACGGTTTCGAGGCCACGGCTGCGCAAGGCGTCTTCCAGGGTGTCGCCCTGGAATGCCTGGTAGTGGCTGAAAGACACGTCCGGGTTGTCCAGGACTTCGGCAATGTCCACGGCCAGGGCCTGGGCCACGGCTTCGTCCTGGGCCTGGCTCTGCTGCTGGTCTTGCTCCTGAACCTGCTTCTGCTCGAAGGCCAGCACGTAGTCGTGAATCTTCTCGGCATCGGCGGCCGCGCGGAACACCTCCAGCGGCTCGTCTTGCAGCGCCTTGATCCACGAACCCACATAGGCGGCGTGCTGGCCCGGATCGTGGCCGATGCCCAGCTCGTCGCCGACGATCATGGAAGCGATTTCGGCGCGCAGCTCTTCCTTGGCGTACCCCTCGCTCCCGAACGGGTGCGCCAGGTCGCGGTCAAGGCGCGAAGCGTGGCCCGTCCAGTGGCCCAGCTCGTGCAGCGCGGTCGCGTAGTAGCGGTCGGAGCTGGGGAACTGGCCGCGCTCCGGCAGGGTGATGCTGTCGGTCGAAGGGCGGTAGAACGCCCGATCACCGGCGGCGTGGGTGATCGTCGCGCCCGAGGCTTTCAGGATGTGCTCGGCGCGCTCGACGGCGTTCCAAGTCTGTTCCTTCTTCGGCTGGAGCGGCGGCAGGCCGTCGATCTGCTCGCCGTTGAACACGGTCGCAAAGAACACGCGCGGCCGCTCCAGCATGACGGTTTCCTTGACCGGCTGGCCCTTCGCATCGAGGACGGGCCGGCCGCTGTCGTCCAGCTTGTCTTGCTCTTCGCTGAACTTCCAGTATTGAACCGGCGTGCCTTTCTCGCCCTTGCGAACCTGCGCGCCCACGGCGGCGGCCTGCTTGTAGGTCATCCAGCGCGCATCGCTGCGGCCCTGGGCCATCAGGTGGATGGCGTTGATCCCTTTGTACCGCTTGCCGGTGGTCGGGTTCATCGGCAGGTAGGCGTTGGGTTCGCCCGGCTCCCACGGCTTTTGCCACGGTGCGGTGCCGGCCTTGAGCTGCTCGATCAGCTTTTCGGCCACGACTTCGTGAAACGGCTTCTTCGGCTCCATGTTCTCGTCCCTTCGGAATAGCTCGTTGAACTGAGGGAAGTTCTGCTGTGTCCGGGAACGGTCGCGCAGGCCCTGGGCGACCATGCACACGATGTTGTGCAGGTCGTCGGCCTGCATGGGCCGCACGCGGGCGATGCAGGTTTCCGTGAATGACTGTTGGCCGCGCTGCTGCACCTGGTCGGCGACCTGGTGCTGGCTCGGCTCGATGCCCTCGCAGTGCAGGGCAAACACTTCCTCGGCGCGCACGTCCAGGGACTGGCCGGCATAGCGCCGGTTCACGTCATCCCATAGCGGCTTGAGGGTGGGTTCGTTGCGGGCGGCCGCCAGGCCGTCCAGCAAGGCGCGCTTCTCGCCCGGCGCGAAGGTGTTGGCCCCGTAGTGGCCTAGCACCTCGTGCCGCAGCGTCATCAGTAGGTCGCCGGCGCTCTCGACGTTCTGCAAGGGCACGTCCACGCGGCCACGGTAGGCGCGGCCGGCGTGCAGCGTCTCCTTGGGCACGTAGCCGCCCTTCATGTCGGCCGGCACCTCGGCCGCTCGCGGCCCGTACAGCTCGGCCGCGTCCTCGCGGAACTTGTAGGCCAGCTCCAGCGCGCCGGGGTAGTCGCGGACGAAAGCCCGCGTCACCCCTTGCGCCTCGGCTTTCGTGATCGGCATGGGTCAGCCCTCCGACGCCTTGCGCGCGGCGGCCTGGGCAACCGTCTCGCCGGGCCGCAGGTCGTACAGCTCGCGGGCGTTCGTGGTGGTGATGAACGGCGGGATGTCGGCGCTCGGGCCTTCGTCGTCCAGGAATGCCGGCTCCAGCGCGCCATCGACTTCCACCAGGTCGTCGCCGCTCGCGGCGGCGTCCTGCTCGGACAGCGCGTCCTCCACGAACGCGCCCACGCGCTCGGCTTCGTCGGGGTCGAACTCGACCTGGAAGCCGGGCGTCAGCGCGTCGGCCATCTTCTCGCGCACGGCCTCGCGGCCGGCGGCGTCGTCGTCAACCGGCGGCAGGACGGCCAGCGGCTCGTCGTGGGCGGCGGTGTTGGTGGTGGTTTGCTCGTTCATGGTCGATCTCCTTCGCTGTGGTCATTCGGATGCCGGGCCGTTGCGGCCCTTGCTGTAGTCGGGCCGACCCTTGAGGTCGGGGTAGGTCTGCTTGCATGTGGGGAAGTTGCTGCAACCCCACCAGAATTGCCCCTTCTTCTTGCTCGGCCGGCGCGACAAGCCGCTGCCGCAGGCCATGCACTTGTGAAGGGATGACACCGGCGCGGCTTCCTTGCCGCCGGCGATGGTCACGGCTCCGCTGTTGGCCTTCGCCACCTGGTCGCGGATGAACGTCTCTTGCTTCGTGATGAAGGCGTCCAGGGCGGCCGTGCCCTGCTCGACGCCTTTCAGCATCCGCTCGTAGAGCGCGGTCAGCACCGGGCTTTTCACAACCTCGGGCAGCGCGTCGATGACGCTGCGGCCGAGGGTCGTGCTGATGATCTGCTTGCCTTTGACGGCCAGGAACTCGCGCCGCTTCAACTCGGAAATGATCGACGCACGGGTGGCCGACGTGCCGATGCCGTCGCCCTCGCGCAGCATCTTCTTGTGCTCGGCATCGCTGACGAACTTGTGGATGTTCTCCATCGCGCGGATCAGCGTGCCCTCGGTAAAGCGCGCTGGCGGCTTCGTCTTGGCGTCCTTGCGGGTGGCGTCCGTGCAGGTCACGGCGTCGCCCTGGGCCATCGACGGCAGGGCCTGCGTGCCGCTGTCGTCGTCCTCGTCCTTCTCGCCTTCCTCGTCGGCCTGGCTGTACACGTCACGCCAGCCGTTGCGCGTGACTACCTTGCCGCTCGCGGCGAAGTTCTCGCCCGCGATCTCGACGCCCACGGTGGTCTGCATGTACTCGTGCAGCGGGTAGAACTGCGCCAGGTAGGCGCGCACGATCAGGTCGTAGATGTTGCGCTCGCGCTCGCTGAGGGCGGCCTTGCTGCCCTTCTGCATGGTCGGCACGATGCCGTGGTGCGCGGTGATCTTCGAGTCGTCCCACGTCTTGGACTTGATACGCGGATCGGCACCATCGACCAGGCCGGCCAGTTCGGGGTTGACGTGCTTGATCGCCTCCAGCACGCGCGGCGCGTCGGCGTGCTGCGACTCCGGCAGGTAGGCGCAGTCGGTGCGCGGGTACGAGGTCAGCTTGTGCGTCTCGTAGAGCGCCTGGCAGGTGTTCAGCACGTCCTCGGCGCTGTAGCCGAACTTGGCCGAGGCCAGTGCCGTAATGTCGGACAGGGCGAAGGCCAGCGGCTGGTTCTGCTTCTTGGCCTCCTGTTTGTACGCGGCGATGGTGCCCGGCTGGCCCTTGACGGCGGCCACCAGGGCGTCGGCGACGGCGGTATCGACAAGGCGGCCTTCGCTGTCCAGACCGGCTTGATCCTCCTTCGCCTTCCATGCGGCGGCGAAGCTGCCGCCGGCGTGCTGCACCACCGCCCGGATGGTGTGGTACGGCACGGCCTTGAATGCCTCGATCTCGCGGTCGCGGGCGACCACGAGGGCCAGCGTCGGCGTCTGCACGCGGCCCACGGTCAGCAGGGCGCGCGAGCCGCCGCGCTGCGCGCGCAGCGTGTACGCGCGGCTGAGGTTCATGCCGATCAGCCAGTCGGCGCGCTGCCGCCCGCGTGCAGCGTCGGCCCAGCCTGCATAGGTGGTGTTCTCCTTCAACGCGGCCAGGCCGCGCTTGACGGAAACGGAGTCCTGCGCGCTCACCCAAAAGCGGCGCACCGGCTTGCTGTTGCGGAAGTGCTCCAGCACTTCGTCAACCAGCAACTGGCCTTCGCGGTCGGGGTCGCCGGCGTTGACGATCTCCTTGGCCTCCTTGAGCAGCTTGCCGATCACGGCGAGCTGCTTCTTCGCGTCGTCCTTGGGCTTGAGAATCCAGCTCTCGGGGATGATGGGCAGCTCATCGACGCGCCAGACCTTCTTGCCGGACTGGCCGCGCGGCACGTCATCGGGCGTGTACTCGTCGGGGTCGGCCTGTTCGAGCATGTGCCCGAAGCACCAGGTCACTTTGTCGGTGCCGCACTCGATGAAGCCGTCGCCCTTGCCGGTCGCGCCCAGCTCGCCGGCGATGGCCTTGGCGACGGACGGCTTTTCTGCGATGAAAAGGCGCATGGTGTGTCTCCCTACCAGGTGATGACCGGACGGATCACGGTCTTGATTTGCGAACGATTGATCGGGCCGAAGTAGCGGCCGTCGAAGGATGTGGCGCTCACGTCCGACATAAGCAGCACCTCGGAATTGCCGAGCGTGTAGCTGTTGGACTGATAGCGCGGCAGCGGCCGACCGGCCTTGTCGGCCTTGATCGGCGCGCTGAGGGGCAGCAGCTCGCCGTTGACGCGCACGCCGTCATCGGCGACGGCGACGGCATCGTCTTTAGCGGCTAAAACGCGCTTCATCATGTAGCCGTAGCCGCCCTGGCAGAAGCCGGCCCCGATGTAGCCCCTCTCCTTGGCGTCATCGAACACGCCGAGCTGCGGCGGGCAGAAGAGGACGTAGGCCCCCTTCTCCACCGGCGCGCTGCTCGTCCAGTACAGGCCGACCGGAATGCTCTTGGTGGTGTTCACGCGGGCACCGGCGGCATAGCCGCCGGCGGCCAGCAGCAGGGCGGCCACGCCCGCGATGACGACGCCTGCCGCGATGCGTTTCAGGATGCGGCTCATATCGTGATGCCCTCCCCTTCCGTCTCGGCCTGTGCGACGGCGCGCAGGCGGTCGCTGACCTTGGGCGCAGGGATCGCGGCGCGTGCCGAGAACACTGGGTCTTTGAAGTACAGGGGTTGCTTGCCGTAGATCGCCGGGTAGCCCGCGACGTAGATCACCATGTCGCCGGCTTCTTCGATCTCGCCCTGGGCGTTCTTCTTTGGCCCCGGCATGCGCAGGCATTCGTCGGGCGTCAGCAAGGGCCGCTGCACTTCCTGGTAAGTGCGCGACACCTGGCCCAGCATCGCCGCCGTGCGGCGGCCGCTGGTCGTGATCTGCTCCTTCACCACGGTGGTCTGCCCGGTGAGGCGGGACAGGTGTTCGGCCGTCTCGACGCGGTTGGGCGGGTAGGCGTTCTGCACGTGGCAGTTCGACGTGATGCTTTCGTCGTGGCCGTAGCCCGTCTCGCGGCTCTTGAGCTGGTTAATGTCCTGGCAGATGAGGTAGCACTTGATGCCGTAGCCGGCCACGAAGGCCAGCGACTCTTGCATGATCTCCAGCTTCCCGAGGCTCGGGAACTCGTCCAGCATCATCAAGAGCCGGTGCTTGTAGTGCGCCACCGGCCGGCCGCCCTCGAAGTCCATCTTGTCGGCCAGCAGGCGCACGATCATGTTCACCATGACGCGCACCAGCGGCCGCAGGCGGGCCTTATCGTTGGGCTGGGTGACAATGTAGAGGCTTACCGGGTCGTCCTCGTGCATCAACTGCTTGATGCGGAAGTCCGACCGGCTGACGTTGCGGGCCACCACGGGGTCGCGGTACAGGGCCAGGTACGACTTGGCCGTGGACAGCACCGATCCGGCTTCTTCCTCGGGCCGATCCATCATGTCGCGGGCCGCCGAGCCGATGGCGTGATGGTTCTGGCCGTCTACGTGCCCGTAGGTCGCCATTTCCATCCAAAGCTCGCCAATGTCCCGGTTCGGGTCGGCCAGCATCGCATCGACGGACGGCAGCGTGGCGGTGCCGCCATCGTCCTTGGCCTTGTACAGCGCGTGCAGGATCACGCCGACCAGGAGCGCGAAGGCGGTCTTCTGCCAGTGCGAGTCCAGGCCCTTGCCGTCCGGGTCAACGATCAGCGTGGCAAGGTTCTGCACGTCACCCACCTCGTATTCGGTGCCGAGGCGGATTTCGTCCAGCGGATTCCAGCAGACGCCGCCCGAGGTGCTGGCCGGCTCGAAGCGCAGCACCTTGTTCTTGGCGTGCTTCTGCCGCCAGCCGGCGGTCAAGGCCCACAACTCGCCCTTCAAGTCGGTGATGACGCTGCTCGCGCCCCACGACAGCAGCGTGGGCACCACCAGGCCGACGCCCTTGCCCGAGCGCGTGGGCGCGTAGGTCAGCACGTGCTCGGGGCCGCTGTGCCGCAGGTAGAAGAAATTGCCGTCCTTGTCCTGCCAGCCGCCCACGTACACGCCGGTAGCCGTGGGTGCGGCCTTGCCGGTGACGATCTCCAGGACGTTGCGCTCGCGTGGCAGCAGGCCGGCCGCCTGAATGTCCTTCTTCTCGGCCCAGCGGGCCGAGCCGTGCAGGTACTCGTTCGCCTTCGAGCTGTTGGACGTGACGACCTTCGCCACGGCCACGCCCAGCAGGCCCACGGTCGAAACCAGCATCCCCATGCTGCCGGCCTTCATGATCTCGTCCGGGTACTGGCTGTACCACTTGTACGTCCAGTGCAGGATCGACCAGGGCGCGTACACGTGGCCCACGTTGGGGCCGAGGGTCGCGTGATAGGCGAACGTGTGGGCGAAGAACTGCGTCGCGGCCTGGAGGCCGCCGACCATCGAGGCCGCGCCCAGCACCGGCAGCAGCTTGCTCGGCTTCGGTTTGGCGGTTCGGACTTGCGGCCCTACCGCGTTGTTCATCTTGATCTTCATCTACTCCTTCCTTTCGACGTTTTGATGGAGCCTTTCGCGGTGATCGAGACGGCATCGCCGACCGCGATGCGCGTCAAGCGCCGGGCCGTGGCCTGGTCGATGGGCATAACCATGACCTCATCACCTCGTTTCAAGAGGGCCAGCGCCTGGCCCTCGATAGTCCTGGTGCCCTGGAACGTGAGCGCACCATCACCGGCAGTATATCGGGAATGCTTCGGTATATCGAAACCTTTTAGGCGCTTTGCCTCGCGTTCGGCGATGTACTTGTCGGCGGCGGCGACGCCCGGCGGCGTCTGGCCTACTCCTGTTCCTGGCCGAGAAATTCCCCGTCGCAGTGCGTGATCTGGTTGGGTTCCTTGCTGCTCCACGTGACGAGGAACATCACGCGGCAATAGCACTTCACTTCCGCCGGCGATGCGAACCACACCGAGTTCGGACAGTGCTCGCAAACGGTGCTGGCTTTGGGGCGGCGGTTTTCTTCCAAGGCGTCCAACGTCGGGCTTCCGGTGGACGGTGGCGGCGTGAAGGCCGGCGTCGGCGCGGTCGCCTCGGCCGGCGGCTGGCCGGCCGTCGCCTGCTCGGGCGACGGCTGCGGCTCCGGTAGCGTGCTGGTCGGCAGCGGGCCGCTGTCCAGGGCCGCCAGCGCCGCGTCCAGTTCGTCCTCGATGCTCTGGTCTTTCGGTTCGCTCATGGGTGTTCTCCTTGTTCAAAAGCGCCTGCCGCCGGCTCTCAAGAGCCGGATCGGTGAAGGTGATGGGTAGCTGGGAATCGACGGCGGCGCGGATCATCTGCGCCTTGAACTCCACCGTGCCGTTGACGGTGATGCGGTTGCCGTAGCGTTGCATCGCCAGGCGCAGGGCTTCTTGCAGCCCTTCGCGCGTGGCCTCGCGGGAGACTTGCAGGCGGTCACCGTCATCGCGCACGGCGCTCATGCCGGCGCGGAAGATGATCGTCCCCTTCTTCGTGATGTTGTCCACCGCCGGCGCGTGGCCGGGCTTCGCCTGGCCCTCGCCCCGGATGGTGTTGCCCTTGAGGCCCTGGGCCGCCTCGCGGGCGCGCAGGGCGGCCAGGGCGTCGGCGCCGCCGTGCTGCGCCTCCTTCTTGAGCCAGTCGGCCCACGTGCGCCGGCTGTGCTCGGCGTAGAGGGCCGTGCGCTCCTGCTGGAACTGCTTGTTGATCGCCTGGAGTTCGCTGCGCAGGGCCTTGCTCGCCTGGGCGTACAGCAGCTTCTTGTTCGCGCGGCCCTCGCCGACCACCTTAATCGTGGCGCGGCGCAGGCGGTTCGACCTCTTGGCCGCCTCGATCAGCCGATCCTTGCGATGCCGGGCGCGCTCCAGGGCCTGGGCGCGCGCCGTGGTCAAGCTCTGCTGCTCGGCCTTGTACTTCGCGTACAGCTCCACGGTGTTGACGCGAAGGCGGATGGGGTCTTTGCGGTACTGCCGCTTCGCGGTGGTTTGCGCCTGCCGTTCGGGCGAAGCCTCGAACGGGCCAAGCCGCGCCTCCAGGCTCGGCTTGGAAAGGTCGCGGGCTACTGTGCTCGCCTTCACCATCGTTCCGTCGCCGGCCTCGAACACGAGGCCATTGGCGCGGACGCGCAGCTCCATTCCGTTGTCCCGCATGACCTGGTGCAGTTCCTGCCAGGACTGCGCGCCCTTGATCTCGTCCAGGCACTCGCGCTTGATCCAGCCGACCAGGCTTTCAACGCCGGCATGCCGCTCCATGTCGGCGGCCCGGCCCTCCGCGCCGCGCTTGCGCGGCTCGTGGTTGTCGCGCTCCAGGCCGTAGTCGCGCTCCAGGGCCGTGCAGAGTTCCGCCAGCGCCCGGTGCGGGTAGTACGGCTCGTGCATCGTGTGCCGCGTCGGGTGAATCTTGTTGATGGCGATGTGGATGTGCAGGTTGTCGGTGTCGTTGTGGACGGCACTGATTCGCTGATGCTCGCCATAACCCAGCCCGACGCAGATGCGTTCCTCAATCGCGCGCAAGGTGTCGGCGCTGGGCTGCTCGCCGGCCCGGAAGCTGACGATCAGGTGGTAGGTCTTGTCGCCCTTCGCGCGGGTGTTCGTGTGCTGGGTCGCCAGCACCTCCGTGATGGCGTCCTGGATGGAACCGGCTTCGCAGTTCGTCGCCTGCACGTGGCCCAGCCGGTGGTCTTTGCTTTGGGCGTCGGTGATGTAGTTCGCCAGGCCCGCGAAGTCGCTCTTGCCAAGCGAGCGCATCGGCACGTGCTTGGCGATCATGGCCGCCCCTCCGGCTTTTTAGCCGCTAAAGAAGTCAAGGCTCGGCCCTCGGCTGAACCACGGCCTTCATGATCCGGCTCATTTCGTCCTGGGTGGCCTCGATCCGGCCCAGCAGGGCCAGGATGGTCGCCTCGCCGAACTGGAGCGTTCGCACGTCATCGGTCAGCCAGAGCTTGAGCAGGCCGCCAAGGCGGCCAAGGTCGCCGTTGACGCGCACCAGCTCGCGCACGTGCTGGTAGTCCATGACGCCCTTGATCTGGTAGCCCTGGCCCACGTCGCGCAGATAGCGCGCCACGCTGACGCCCGCCCTCTTGGCGTTCGCCTCGATCTCGTCTTTCTCTTCGGGGAACACCGGCACCCGCAGGTGCTGCCGCCGCCGGCGGCCGTGTTCCTTTTCGTCGTTCTCCATGCCTCGCCTCGTCTCTCATGCCGGCGGTAGCCGGCTGCCTCGCAGAGCAGGATGACCCGTTGAGCGCCCCCGGCGCGAATAAGGGACAGTGAAGATAGATAACCGGCTCGCCGGTTAGCTAACTTCACACATCCTGCCCGCCTTACGGCGTTAATAACACCAAGGAAAGTCTACACCAGCCATTACGATTTATCCGCAACTATCGCGCTATCAGGCCGCAAAAGCAGCAACGGATATAGCGAAAACCGCCACAATGGCCCATAATGCCGCTATCGAAGCGTGCCAATGCACGCCGATAGCGGACTTTTTGCGTTTCCGTAGCGCCGCTTAGTAGCGTTACATTTGCGATGAGAGGATTAGATGGACGAACACGATGCCAAAGACCTACCCCGAAGAGCTGGCTGAATGGGTGAAGGGACGGGAAGCCAAGAAGCCGCGCCAGGACAAGCACGTGGTCGCGTTCCTGGCCGTCAAGAGCGACGTTCAAGCGGCGCTCGATGCGGGCTATGCGATGAAAACGATCTGGGAGCACATGAAGGAAACCGGCCGGCTGCGCTGTCGGTACGAAACCTTCACCCAGCACGTGAAGCGGTACATCAAGGCCGCGCCGGTAGCTTCCCCGCCGCCTCCCGCCACTCCCCCGGACAGCCAGCCCAAGGGCGCGAAGCCCGAGCCGAAGGCCGCCCCGCCGGCCTCGGAATCCAAGAGTGAGCCGCCCAAGATCGGCGGCTTCACGTTTGATGCGACTCCAAAGAAAGAGGATTTACTGTAATGGCGAAAATTCACATGGTTCTGCAAGGCAAGGGCGGCGTCGGCAAGTCGATGATCGCGGCCACCATCGCGCAGTACAAAGCCGGCAAGGGACAGAAGCCGCTTTGCATCGACACCGATCCGGTGAACGCGACGTTCGAGGGCTACAAAGCCCTCAACGTGCGCCGGCTCAACATCATGGACGGCGACGAGATCAACACCCGGAATTTCGACGCCCTGGTCGAGATGATCGCGTCGGCCGAGGGCGACGTCATCATCGACAACGGGGCCAGCTCGTTCGTGCCGCTGTCGCACTACCTCATCAGCAACCAGGTGCCGGCGCTGCTCCAGGACATGGGCCACGAACTCGTGGTGCATACGGTCGTCACCGGCGGCCAGGCCCTGGTGGACACGGTGAGCGGCTTCGCCCAGCTCGCCAGCCAGTTCCCGGCCGAATGCCTGTTCGTGGTCTGGCTGAACCCGTATTGGGGGCCAATCGAGCACGAGGGCAAGGGGTTCGAGCAGTTGAAGGCGTACACGACCAACAAGGGCCGTGTGTCCGCCATCATCCAGATTCCGGCGCTGAAAGAGGAAACCTACGGCCGCGACTTCGCCGAAATGCTCCAGGATCGGCGCACCTTCGATGAGGCCCTGGCCGATTCGGCGCTCACGATCATGACGCGGCAGCGGCTCAAGATCGTGAAAACCCAGCTCTTCGCCCAGCTCGAAAACGCGGCGGTGCTCTGATGGCGGCCGACGACAAGATCGAGGAGCTGATACGGGAGATCGCGGCCAAGCACGGCATCGCCGTGGGCCGCGACGATCCGATCTTGATCCTCCAGACCATCAACATGAAGCTGATGCAGGACAGCGCATCGGCCCAGCAGGAAATCTTGGACGCCTTCAAGTCGGAACTGGAGTCCATCGCCCACCGATGGGGTGATGACGCCAAGGGAAAGGCGGAAAGGACGCTCAACGCGGCGTTGGCGGCCAGCAAGGACGCCATGACGCGGGGAATGCAGGAGGGCGCGAAGGCGGCCGCCGAGGCCGTGCGGCGTGAGGTTGAGGCGGTGACGGCGCAGCTCGTCGCGCCGATCCGCGAGGCGCGGCGCGTCGCCATGATGAACATGGTCGCGGCCGGCATGGCGGTCGTGGCCGCCGGCCTGGCCCTGTGGGCCTCGCTGTAGATGGCGATGCGGGATCTCATCGTCAGAACTGGCGATGGTCGACCGCGCCGGCGGCATCGCCAGGTTCGGCGATGCTGGCCAGCTCCCGGCATCGTCGCTTGTGACGATGCTGCAGGATGATTCCACCAGGCCCTCGGCGGGCCTCCCTCGCCAGAAATGGCGATGCTCGAGAAAAAAGCCCGGCGACCGCCGGGCTTCGTTTTTATGCGGGCCTGGCTGACAGGCCCAAGGACTGCGATCTCCCTGGCCGCTCCTGGGCCTGGGATTGCTTGCGCTCCTGCTCCTGCTTGCGCATCAGCAGCTCATGCCGGCGGGCGGCCTCGCGCATGGCATCCCAATCGGAAGCCAGCTCGGGGTTCTCGGCGCGCATCTTGCGCGTCGCCAGCTCTTCGATCTTCGGCGAGTGCAGGCCCATGCCTTCCTTGATCTCGCGGACGGCCTCCAGGCGCGCGTGAAGCGTCTGCAAGCGGGCCTGCTGCTGCGCCTGCTGGTTCTGCCAGGCTCGCTTAGAGCCGGGCAAGGAAAGCCGGCCAGGCGCGGACGCCTGGGTCTGCTGCAAACGGGCCTGCTGCCGGTCGATCAGGTTTTCTAGCCTGTCCTCGATGTGCTCCACCTGGTCGTGCTTGGCCTGCACGTAGAGCGCCAGGGTTTCGGGGTAGGACTGCTCGACCGGGGCCGCCTCTAGGGTGGCCTGCTGCTCGATCTCGGCCGCCTGGGCGGCCTCCAGCAAGTCGGCTCCGGTGTCCTCGCGCGAAGCGCCGAAGGCGGCACCGCCGAGGGTGGCCGGCGCGCTGACGCGGGCCGGCTTGGTGGCGCGGCTCTCGGTGCCGCTGCCGGGGATGGTGAGTCGTTTCAAGGGCGTGCCTCCTTTTTAGCCGCTAAAGCTACATGGAGCGCCCCCGCGTCAGTTTCGGGGCCTCTGCGGCGACTGCCGCCTTGCCCTGGGCGTTGTAGCTGATGCTCTTTGCGCTCCCAATTTCAGGTACTTTATCGAAATCTGACCGAGCGTGCATGACAAAGTTCTTGCCGATCTGCTGGTACACGTTGGTGGCGTCGGCATGAACGATCACGCCGGCGTGGGTCTGCTTCTTGTCGGCCGCTTGGGCCGTGTACAGGTTGTAGATGCCGGGCTTCAACGCGCCCGCCTTGTCTACTTTCTGATTCGTCCAAGCGCCGTCCTTTTCGGCCTGAACGATGCGTTGACCGTTCATGACCAAGAGGCGTTCTTTCATCGGGCACTCCTATGGTTGCCGTAGTTCTCAAAAGGGTGATGGTGGCCCCATGCAAGCCGCGCTCCAACAAAAAAGCCGACCTCGGCAAAGCGAGGCCGGCTCTTCCCAGCGGCCGGGTTGTGCGTTTTGTCAGGGTTCCAGGGTAATTTTAAGGAAAACCAACCGATTTATCAGGTCTTTTTGCGTCCGCCGCTGGTCGGATCGGCCGCCCGGCCTTGCGCCATGACGGTTTCCAGGGCCTCCAGCCGGCCGCGAAGCCCGGCCGCTTCCTCGCGGGCCTGGGCAGCGTCGCGCTTCGCCTGGTCGCGCTCGCCCTGGGCGGCGGTCAGCCGCTCGGCCTGGCGGTGTGCCTCGGCCGCCATCGCCTTGCGCTGCTCCTGGTGGGCCTGCTCGGCCGCCTCGGCCTTGGCCTGCACCTTCACCAGCTCCGCGCGCACCTGGTCGCGCTCGGCGGCGGCCGCCTCGGTGGCCTTCCGCTGCTCGGCCTGAGCGGCGCGCGCCTGGTCGGTCGCCTGGTTCGCCCGCTCCAGGTCGGCACGCAGCTCGCCGGCGCGGCGCTCGATCTCGGCGGTACGGCTGTTCGCGGCCGCGAGGTCGGCCCGCAGGGCCTCCACCTGGTCGGCGCTGGCCGTGGCCCTCTCCTGGGCCTTGTCGCGCTCTGCGCGCGCCTGGCGGGCTTCCTGATGGGCGTGATCCAGCTCCGTGCGCAGCTCGCCGGCCCTGGCCTCGGCCGTGGCCGCGCGCTCGCTGGTCGCCGCGAGCTTGCCGCGCAGCTCGTCGGCCTCGCCCTTGGCGGCCGCCTCGACGGCCTCCAGGGCCGCGATGCGGGCCTTGGCCTCGTCCAGCTCGCCGGTGAGCTGGTCGGCCAGCTCTGCGGCTTCCTGGCGCGCTGCTTCCGTCTCCTGGCGCACGGCCTCCAGCGCCTCGCGCTCGGCGGCCAGGCGGTTGTTCGCCATTTCCAGCGCCACGGCCCACAAGTCGCCGCCCAGCTCGGCCAGCTTGTCAGTGATCGCCTGCGGTGCCGGCTCGCGGATCGGGGCGGCCTGGCTGGCCTTGCGTGCGCGCCACTCGTTCATCGCCTCGCTGATGGTGGTGAAGCTGCCGCTGCCGAGCTGCTTGCGCACGTTCGCCAGCGTGGGGTTCTGGCCGGCCGCGTCCAGTTCGTCGGCCACCGCAAATATCTGCTCCTTCGAGATCGCCATGTCGGGCCTCCTTTGGCCGGTTGTATGTTGTAGCGTGAAGCATACTACAACATACAACACTACGCAAGCGGTTTAGCTGAACTTTTTTTAGCGGCTAAAACGCGGGCAAAAAAAGCCCCGCTCGATGGCGGGGCGATGGGTGGGGGTCGGTGGTCGGCGATGCCCGGCGCTGGGCGTGTCAGCCCTCCAGCAGCGCGACAAGCTGCACGGTGCCAAGGTCGGCCTCGAACTCCTGGCCGTCATCCTCGTATTTGAGCCAGGCCCAGCCCTCGGCCGGGGGCCGGCGGTTGAGGATCAGCCGTGCCGGCCGGTCGTCGTGCTTGACCTGGATGATGGCCTTCTTGAGCTTGTCGGGGTCGGCCTCCTTCGGCTCCTTCTTCCCCTTGGCGTCATCATCCTGCGGCCCCTGCTCGCCGTCGCCGGCCTCGGCGTCGGTCTTGCCGGTCAGCGCATCGACGGTGTTGGGATCACGGTCGCCGTCCTCGTGACTGCGCTTGTCCTCCAGGAACTCGCGCAGCAGCTTCACCGAGCCGCGCGTCAGCTCCTGGCTGTCGTCGGCCAGCCAGGCGGCCACCTCGTCGGGGTTCTTCTTGTAGGCCGTCACCAGCTCGTTGATGACAGTCACGTCCTTGCCCCGGCCGCTATTGAACGCCTCGGCAATGGGTTCGGGCAAGTCCAGCAGCGTGACGTGCTGCGTGACGAAGGCCGGCGACTTGCCGATCTCCTTGGCGATCTCGCCCTTCTTCTTGCCCTTCGCCAGCTCGCGGCCGATGAAGTCGGCGATCTCACGCGCCGTCAGCTCGTTGCGTTGCAGGTTCTCGATAACCTGGTCGGCCTCGTTGTAGTCGTTGTCGATGAAGGCCGGGATCGTGGTCTTGTGCGCCCACTTCGAGCCGCGATAGCGCCGCGCGCCGTGGTTGATGAGGTAGCGCCCCGGTGCGTCCGGGTTCTCGCGCACGCTGATGGGCGACTTCACGCCGCGCGCTTTGATCGTCTCGCCGATCTCCGCGATGCTCTCCGGCGAGAAGCCGGGGTTGTCGGCCGTGCGCGGCTGGTGCGGGTCTTCGTCGATCAGGTCAAGCGGCAGCTCCTGCGGGCCTGCGCCGCCGGCGTTGGCCGCCGGCTGCTCGTTCAGCAGGCCGGCCAGGTCGCCCAGCCCGTCCAGGCCCAGCCCGGACGATTGCGGCTTGTCCTGCTCCTTCTTCTTGGCGTTGGTCTTGGCGCTCATTGCGCGATCTCCATCTTCGTGAACACGTAATCCGCCAGCGCACGCACCTCCTGGGTGGCCTTCCGCGCGGCGGTCTTCTTGATCTTCCACACCGGCATCTGCTCGCCCAGCGCCTCGGCGATGCTGTCACGCGCGCCGATGCTGAACGGCAAGATGAGCTGCGGGTATGCCTGCTGCAACGTCGCCAGGTTGTTGACGTGGCGCGGCTTCCGCGCGTCCACCTTGTTCGGCACCATGCCGAGGAAGCGCAGCTTGGGGTTCTGCTTGCGCAGGTTGCTGATGACCGCGACCATCTTCTTCATGCCCTGCAAGCTGTACGCCTCCATTTCGATGGGCGACAGCATGTAGTCGGCCGTCAGCACGGCCGCCGTCATGGCGACGCCAAGGGAGGGGGCCGTGTCGATCAGGCACACGTCGAAGAACTCGCCCAGCGCGGCCACACTGGCCCGCAGCGCGGCGGCCGCCTGGGAAAGCTCCATCTTGTCCAGGTTCGCCAGGTTGGCGTCTGCCGCGATCAGCGCCAGGCCGTCATCCTCCCGGTCAGCGAACCAGGCGCGCAGCTCGTCGCCGCCGGCGGTGAACATGCGACTGGCGGGATAGCCCGAGTCGTGGCCGGCCAGCGTCCAGCTCGCATTGCCCTGGGTGTCCAGGTCGATCACTGCAACCCGAAGGCCGCGCTCCTGGAAGTCGAACGCCAGGTGGCAGGTTGCGAACGTCTTGCCTTGACCGCCTTTCTGAATTGCCGTGACCAGTGTTTTCATGAGTTGGGTTCCTGTTTCCTCTTTCCCTTGGCGTCGGCTTCCCAACGCTTGACGATGAACGCTTGATGCTCCGGCAGTACCGCCGTCACCCGCTCGAAGCCCTGCGGGAGCACTTCCCCCGCCACTGCCCACACGCGGCTGACCGCTTGCGATACCGCCCCCTTGGTCAGCCCCAGCGAGGCCACAAACTCGGCCTGGGGCCTTCCATCGACCAGCACGCCGCGCGCTATGTCGATGGTCTGTTGCCCGATCTCCAGGCCCTTGATCGCCGCCTGGAATTGGGCTTCGGTTAGCCGTTTCTTCATGGAGAACACCCATATAAACTCCACACCCGGTTGTTGAACAAAAGGCGGTGCCAGCCGCCGACCATGTGCAGAAGTTTAGCTAAACTCGCCGCCCGCGTCAAGCGTTTTAGCGGCTAAAAATGGGCGCGTGATCTTCTTTCTTGGCGTTCAACCTGGCCGCGTCAGCGGCACTCATGAAGAACGTCATCAGCGGGCCGACCGTGCGGCTCGAACCGTTGGCAAAGCACACGTCGAACTGACCGCCGGCGGTGTGCGGATCGACGCCTTCCACCAGTCGCCAGGGGTCAAGGCCCCATTCCTCGGATTGCGCGCTGTACCAATAGGCCGGCGCATCGCCGTTCAAGTCGCTGGCCGCGTACTCGCGCACCAGGACGGCCACCCGGCCGGTGTTCGGCTCCACGAATCCCGGCGGGTAGGGTAGGGTCTGTTTTTTCATGTCAAAGCCCCTTCGGCTTGTAGATCGAAACGAAGTAGGTGATCGCGGTCAGCACCGCGAAGTACGCCAGGAACGACCAACCGGCATACACGCCAGGCGTGTTCCAGTGGTAGAGCATCCGCACGAACTGGAAGAAGGTGGCAATCGACAGCACCCACTTGAGGATCGGCCAGACCAGCACGGTCGCCACCCATACGAACTTGACCAGGCCGGCCAGCAGGCCAGCACCGGGGGCCTTGTTGGGGGCAGCAGACGCGGCGGCAGGCTCCACCGGCGCGGGCGCGGCGGGCTGCTCGATCTCCTTGGGGAACTTGATGATGTTGGACATAGCTTGACCCTCCACGCGCTTACGTGTTGAATGCTGGGTGCTCCCACTCGGAAGCATGGTTACGGTGTGCCAGCACCAGGCCAAGCGCCCCGGATCACTCCGGGGCGTTCCTCCACCTGGGGCCGCCCTTGATCTTGCCTCGGCTCACGCAATACTCCTTCTTGGCGTCCTCGATAGGCCCGGCCGTTGCCGACCGGGCCATGTGCTCTTACCAGCCGGCCCGGCGCTTGGCCTGCTCGACGGCTTCCATCGACCAATGGCCCTTGGCCTGCCCCTCCAGGGAGCATCCGGCGAAGTACGCCTTGCCGCGCAGTTCCTCGGCTTTGCACACCAGCTCGGCCGCCTCGGCCATCATGGCCGCGATCTCGTCACGGCGGGCCGGGAAGTCGGTCGCTGCCGCGCCCTCCAGCTCGTCAATCCAGGGCATAATCTTGTTGTCGCTCATCGGACTTTCTCCGGTAGTTGACCTGGGCAATGTGCCCGGCCTTCAAGTGCTATATTAGGGCAAAATGCCCTAGCCTGTCAAGCACTTTAGCTAAACTTTTTTCGCTTTACCGGAATCCGAAGGCTAAACTTTAGCCGCTAAAACCTTTCCCTTGGCGTCAATCCTCTTTCCAGATCACGCCCAGCCCGGCCTGGTCGCACAGGATCGCCCATGCCGCATAGGGAATCGGGGTGTCCTCGCCGATCCAGCGGCGGATCGTGCGGTCGCCCTTCGCGCCCAGCCCCAGCGCCTTCGCGGCCTTGCTGCCGCTGAACCCGGCCAGGCGCAGCACCTCTCGGACTTCCTCGCCGGTCGGTTGCGCCCAGCGTTCGGCCGGCTTCAAGCACTCCAGCCGGATATTGGCGTCGTTCGTCATTCGTTCGTTCTCCTGGTCAAGTGATAAGCCGCAACTGGTCGAAGCCGTAGATCGACTGGATGCAGCTCGGGTCTGAATCGACCACGCGCCGGCCTGCGCGATTGGTCTTGTACGTTACCGGCCTGTCGTCGTGCGCCCACACCTGGCGGGTGTCGGGATGCACCTTCACGATGATGATGCGCTTGCCGATGTAGCGGTCGAAAACCGGGTGATGGACGCTCACGATCTCGCACCGCTGGCCGGGCTTGAACTCCACCAGGTCGGCCGGGCCTCCATCGCCATTCCTGGCGATGCTGCAGGTTGCCGCGCTCGCTCGCGGCATCGTTGTTTCCGGCGATACAGGCCCGCCCTCGCCCGGCTCGGCATCGTCGGCTTTGACGATGCTGCAGGTCATCGTCGTTTCTGGCGATGCGGGATCTCGCTCCGGGCCTGCGCCGGTGATTTTTCCCTTGGCGTCCAACCCGGCGGCCCTGGCCGCCTTGATCCTGGTCGCGGCCTCGGCCGCCCAGCGCCTGGCGATGAAGGCCCGATGCGAGGGCAGCACCACATCGACCAGGACGAACCCCGGCGGCACCAGGACGGTCGCCGGTGCGCGCCGCGCCGGCGGCTCCAAGCCGGCCAGCCAAGCGGGCAGGGGAGCATCGGCCAGGCGGTCGCGGTAGCTGGCCTCGACCATCACCGGGCGCTTCTTCTCGGCTCGCTGCGCAGCCAGGATGCCGCGCGCAACCTCGTCCACCGTCATGCAGCCCTGCGCCGTGTCGAAGTGCGAGCGGTAGCCCGTTTCGGAGATAAACGGCCTGTCCAGGTCGATGACGTGGAACTGGAAGTGGGCACCCAGCGGCCCGCCGTAGCCGGCCTCGTACTCCACCAGGGCGCGCATGTCGCCATCCGCGACCAGGAACTGGCCGCGCTGGCCCCACAAGGGCACGTCGCCAGGCACCGCCGCGCAATGGCGCTCGATGACCTGGCCGGGCGCGTCGTGGTCGGCCATGCTGCCCACGTGCGTTCCGCCGTTCATCTTCCAGATGACGGCCTCGTATCGGTCGCTGGCCGCCTCGGCGGCCGCACCGTCACCGCGCATGATCGCCGCGTCGATCTCCACCACGGCCGCCACGGCGGCGGCCAGCAGCTCGTCGCGGTCGGTGGGCAGCTCGGCCAGCAGCTCGGCCGCCGGCGCGTTCCAGTCCTGGCCCGGCTGGGCCGGCGTCTTGCGTTTCTTCGCCATCGGCCGGCCCCTCAAGTGTCAGCACGCCGCCACGCGATCACGTCGCGGGCTTCGTAGCCGTGGCGCTTGCAGTCGTCGCAGAATCCCGAGCTGAACCCCTTGTGGTTCGTGCCGATCCATGCGGCCGGCTTGCCGCATTCGTGGCCGTAGGTGCCCGGCTCGGCGTTGTGGCACTTGCCGTCCGTCGCGTAGCTGTTCGTCGGTGCCTGGGGAGCGTTGTTCCTGGTCATGGTCGCCTCCTGGAAGCCCCGGCCGAAGCCGGGGCCGCCCCTCATCAGTCAATAGCCCGGTAGATCGCGGCCGCCTCGGCGTGGCTGGCTGCGAAGCCGCGCAGGAAGTGATAGCGGTCGATCAGGGCATCGCCGGCGTCCGTGTCGGCGGCCTCGGCCGCGAGCTGACCCAGCGCGAACAGGGTTGCGACAATGCCGGCGGCGTCGGCCGACAACTCGCCTCGGAAGCCGTTGCCGTCCACCTCGATCTCCAGGCGGTCGGCCAGGTCGGGGGCCATGTAAAAACCGCCGTCCGACAAGGTGTAGTAGTGCCAATACGCGCCGCTGTAGCGTTCGCAGAGCCGGCGAAGCCAGGCATACACCAGGGCCTCGCCGCGCATCATCAGACGCGGGCCGAAGTAGGCGGGCAGGAAGTCGAGGCGCTGGGCCTCGGCGACCAGGGAAGCGGTAACGGGTTGCTCTTGGGTGTTCATCGGACTTTCTCCGGTAGTTGACCTGGGCGAAATGCCCGGCCTTCAAGTGCTATATTAGGGCAAAATGTCCTAATCGTCAAGCACTTTAGCTAAACGTTTTAGCCGCTAAACCTTGCCCTTTCCCTTGGCGTGCATTACAATGTAATTCACGAACCCAACCGGAGAACCAATCATGGCTGCAAACCAGCTCGTACAAACGCGCATCGACGGCGCGATCAAGGAAGAAGCGGCGGCCGTCCTGGCCGCGATGGGCCTTACCGTGTCCGACGCGGTGCGGCTGCTGCTCACGAAGGTGGCCCAGGACAAGGCGCTGCCCTTCGAGCCGCTGATTCCGAACGCCACCACCATCGAGGCGATGAAGGAAGCCCGCAAGGGCAAGCTGCCGCGCTTCGCCACCGTCAACGATCTGATGGCCGATCTGCATGCGGCAGATTGAGCGCACCGGCCAGTTCAAGCGCGACTACAAGCGCGAGGCGAAAGGGCAGCACCGGGCCACGCTCGACGCCGACCTGGTGCCCGTCCTGGTCGCGCTCGCCGACGACCAGCCGCTGGAACCTCGGCACCGCGACCACGCGCTGACCGGGGACTGGAAGGATCACCGGGATTGCCACGTCAAGCCCGACCTGGTGCTGATCTACCAGAAGCCCGACGCCGACACGCTGCGCCTGGTGCGCCTCGGCTCTCACTCCGAACTCGGCTTGTGATCGGCGCGGGCCTGGCCCCGCGTCTCACGTTTCATTGACACTTGAGGGGCGCTTTCCGCGCCACCGGCCGAGCTGGCCGACCCCCTTCCTTGGCGTAAAACCTGCGGCGGTGGAGCTGCTGCGATGCTTGAGGATCGCGCGGCCGGTCGAACCGCGGCGACCTGGTTGGGGAGTGTGAGGGGGCTTTGCCCCCTCGCAAGCTCTCGAACTTACTGCCTTCCGCCAGGCGCTTGCGCCTGGCTCTCCTAAGCCGTAGCGCCGAAGGCGCTCCATTGTGGGGTGAGGCCGCAAGGCGGCCGAGGGGCGTAGCCCCTGGGGGGATGGGAGGCCGCTTGCGGCCGGGTGGGATCGAGAAGGGGGGTTTCCCCCCTTCGGCGGCCGGTCATGCTGCGCGGTAGCTTGGGCCGTGTTGCCGTTTTTTTCGCCAGCCTCTGGTTAAAACTACCTGGTTATATAAAAAGGTTATAAAGACGGTTAAAAACCTGGTTAGCATGACCGAAAAACGCGCGTAAACCGTTGTCACGCCAAGGAAAAGCGCGAAGAGGCCGCCCCTCAAGTGTCAATGGATAAGCCCCCCATGTGTCAATACGCTGCCCCTCAAGTGTCAAGAACCGCGCCCCTCAAGTGTCAGTAGGGCCGCCCCTCAAGTGTCAATACCGGGGCAGGGTTCCTAACAGGGTTATCCACAACTTCGGTGGATAACTCCATGCCGATCAGGCACTTAGGCCGCCTCGGCGGCCGCCTGGACGGCTCGACCAGGCCGAAATCGGCCGCTGCCCCCCAAGTGTCAACATCGCGCCGGCCCCGCTGCCCCTCAAGTGTCAACGTCAGGGCTGCGCCGGCCGGCCTCGGCCGACTTGTCCCGAAACTGTCCACAACGGCCGCGCCGGTGGGGCAGGGCAGGGAAGGCCCCGGAAACGGGCCAGGAAGGCCCGTCAGGGCCGCAAAGCCCAGCGGCGAGGGCCACCGGCCCGGTGAGCGTCGGGAAGGCGCTGGAAGCCCGCCAGGGGCGAGACGGGCGGCTCTGCCGCCTGGCTCGATGCGCAGCACGACATAGCCGGTTCTCGCGGCCGCCGGCCGGGAGAATCCCCCGCAGCTCGGCCCCTCAAGTGTCAAAGGGTGGATCTCATCGTCAGAAGCGGCGATGCGAGATCCAGCGCCGGCGTCGGCCGTCATCGTCGGAACTGGCGATGGGGCCCTCGGTTCATCGTCAAAGGTGGCGATGGTCGACCGTGGCCAGGACGTGGCCAGCCTCGCCGGAAGTGACGATGCTGCAGCTCGACGTGCGCGAGCTGGTGCGCGGTACTGCCTGGGGTCGCCTCAGAAAACGGAAAATAAAGCACGCTAAGCCGGTTGCAGCGGTCGTAGCGGCCTGAACTTGCCCGCGCCGATCTTGGCGCTGCTGCGCCAGAGGTAATCGCCGGTGAGGTTGATGTGCTCCCAACCGAGCGGCGACAGGTACTGCAACAGCGCGTCATCAACGGCATGGCCGTTGCCACGCAGCGCGTGCGCAGCCCGTTCCAGATAGACCGTGTTCCACAACACGACGGCAGCCGTTACCAGATTGAGGCCGCTAGCCCGGTAG
>JAGXRS010000464.1 GCA_018335615.1 Hydrogenophaga sp.
AGCGCCTTGTCCTGGCCGAACACCACGCTCTTGAGGTCGCGCTCCAGCGTCTGCAGCTTGCCGCGGTCGTCGTTGGATACGTTGGCCGGGGGAATGCGGGCGATCTTCGCCACGATCTCTTCCACCTCGGTCTTGCCGATGGTCTTCTTGCGCTTGGATGCCGGCAAGATGCGCTGGGCCGCGCCGGCCTCGTCGATCACATCGATTGCCTTGTCGGGCAGGTGGCGGTCATTGATGTACTTGGCGCTGAGCTCGGCGGCGGCCTGCAGCGCGGCCACGGCATACTTCACGCTGTGGTGCTCCTCGAAGCGGCTCTTGAGGCCTTTGAGGATATCCACCGTCTGCTCCACCGTGGGCTCGACCACATCCACCTTCTGGAAGCGACGCGACAGGGCCGCGTCTTTCTCGAAGATGCCGCGGTATTCGGTGAAGGTGGTGGCACCGATGCACTTCATCTGGCCGCTGGAGAGCGCCGGCTTGAGCAGATTCGATGCATCGAGCGTGCCGCCCGATGCAGCACCGGCCCCGATCAGCGTGTGGATCTCGTCGATGAACAGGATCGCGTTGGGCTTGTCCTTGAGCGACTTGAGCACGCCTTTGAGGCGCTGCTCGAAATCACCGCGGTACTTGGTGCCCGCCAGCAGCGCGCCCATGTCGAGCGAGAACACCTGGGCTTCGGCCAGGATCTCGGGCACGTCGTTCTGCGTGATGCGCCAGGCCAGGCCTTCGGCGATCGCCGTCTTGCCCACGCCGGCCTCACCCACCAGCAGCGGGTTGTTCTTGCGGCGGCGGCACAGCACCTGGATGACGCGCTCGACCTCGTATTCGCGGCCGATCAGGGGGTCGATCTTGCCGTCCTTGGCCATCTGGTTGAGGTTCTGGGTGAACTGCTCCAGCGGGGACTGCTTCTCGTTGCCCTTGGTCTCGGCCGCCTCTTCGTTCTCGGCGGCGCTCTCGCCGGGCTTGGTGGCCTCGGGCGGGTCGCTCTTGCGGATGCCGTGCGCGATGAAGTTGACCACGTCCAGACGCGTCACGCCCTGCTGGTGCAGGTAGTACACGGCGTGCGAATCCTTCTCGCCGAAGATCGCCACCAACACGTTGGCGCCCGTGACTTCCTTCTTGCCGTTGCCGGTGGACTGCACGTGCATGATGGCGCGCTGGATCACGCGCTGGAAGCCCAGCGTGGGCTGGGTGTCCACCTCGTCGGTGCCGGCGACCTGGGGCGTGTTGTCCTTGATGAAGTTCGTCAGGGACTTGCGCAGGTCGTCGATGTTGGCCGAGCAGGCACGCAACACCTCGGCGGCGCTCGGGTTGTCGAGCAGGGCCAGCAGCAGGTGCTCGACCGTGATGAATTCGTGTCGCTGTTGCCGGGCCTCGACAAAGGCCATGTGCAAGCTGACTTCAAGTTCCTGGGCAATCATGGACACGTCCTTTGGGCTGAAGGTGAAAAGAAAACTTCACGTACGGAGCGTTAAATCTTGGGAAGCGCGTACATGGGGCAGATTCATACTTATTCAACAGGTTCACTGACACATTGCAGCGGGTGGCCGGCCGAGCGGGCCGCCTGCAGGACCTGGTCCACCTTGGTGCTGGCGACATCGCGCGAATACACCCCGCAGATGCCTTTGCCCTCCAGATGGATCTTGAGCATGATCTGCGTGGCCGTCTCACGGTCCTTGCTGAAGAACTCCTGAATGACGTGGACCACGAACTCCATGGGCGTGAAATCGTCATTGAGCAGCACCACCTGAAACATGTGGGGCGGTTTGACGCGCTGGGCCCGGCGTTCGAGCACAACCGCGTCGTCGTTGCCCACGCTGGGAGGAACGGCTGGCGATTCGGGTTTTTTCGGATTCTGGGAAGCCATGGAAATGATTCTAGCGGTGCAACCCTCTCCATGCGCTGGTCGGGTCATCCTAGCGGCACCCTTGGGCCAAGCGCTCGCCGGGGGCATGACGCCACGCTCCCGGCAGCGAACCCGCGCCGCCGCACCGTGACGCCATTGTGCGGCCGGGCACCAGCGGTCAACCACCGAGAACCACCGCTTTTGCGGGTCAGTTCACGGCACGGCGCGACGTGCCGCAAGGGCAGACAGCGCCGGCGTGACCGCTGCCGGTTGTCGGGCTCAACGGCTGCAGAGCCGCGGGTCGTAGACCCAGGGGCGCGACTTGTGTGCCGTGATGCGCCGGGCGTCGGGGTGCAAGGGATTGATGAGCACGTTCAATTCCTCGGGGGCCACCACCGCGGGCACGCAGGCCAGCGCGCAGTGTGCGTCGCGCAGCCAGCGCATGCCCCAGTCCCGGCTGGCACGGCTTGGCGGGATGGCGTCCCAGCCCGGGGACGTGTCCGGGTGGAACCCAGCCCGTCGGCGCCACACCTCGGACGGCACCTCGATCTGCACCAGAAAACGGTCGTCGGGACGTTCCCCGGGATCGAGATGCACCACGGTTTCCAGGCATGCAAGCGCCCGTGACGTGCAGGCGTACACCAGAGGATGACCCGGGTCGCTCCAGCGCCCACCGGACTGCACCGACTCTTCCCCGGTGAGCTCATCAGCGGCGCTCCCGGGCATGTCACCCGCGATACGCCACAACAAGATAGGTGCCGTCATCGGGACTGCCCACTGAGCGGCCGGAATGGCGTGAACCGGCCAGCGCACGCGTGCAGGGCGCTGCCGTGCCGATCAGCGACCGTCACCGCCGGTTCTCGGTGGAGCCTTCCACTGTTGCCTTGAGGCCACGCGCGGCCTGCAAGTGGTCACGCAGATGGGGCAGCATCTTGGTGGCGAACGCCTTCACGTCGGCGTCCTGCGCTTCACGGGAGGCCTTCTCGAACAGCTCGACCGTGTCCTCATGCGCCTCCACACCGATCTGGTTGACATAGCGTCGGTCAAAGTTGTCGTCGCTGAGCGCACCGATCAGCATTTCCTTGCCTTTCTGCAGCAGGGAGGGCTCGGTCGGCGGCTGGTACTGCTTGCTGGCGGCCAGCGCCTTGAGTTCTTCATTGGCACGCGTGTGCTCGTCCACCATGCGCTGGGCGAACACACGTACCTGCTCGTTGCGCGACTTTTCCAAGGCAAGCCGGCTGGCCGATACCTCGGCGTGTCCGTTCTGGGCCGCCTGCTCCAGAAATTCGCGGTCCCGGTTCGTCAGCGACTGTGCCAGCACGGCGACGCTGATCAACAGAGCAGCCGCGCCGCCCACGATACGGAATGGGGTACGTGTCATGGAAAAACTCCTTCGGTGGGTGGACATGAGGGGGCAGGTTGATGGCCTAGGCATGCCCGGTTTCATTCCAGCGAGGTGCGCGGCTGACCCGAGGCAGATCCACCACCGGCGGCACCGCTGGCGGCCGACTGGCCCGAACGCTCGGGCTCCGAGGGCGACGAGATGTCCTTCAACGCCTCAGACGCTTCTTGCGAGCCCCCCTTCACGGCCACATCACCCAGCGACAGCACGCCCACGAGGTGACGCTCGTGGTCAACAATGGGCAGGCGGCGGATCTGGGCGTCACGCATCAGCTGGGTGGCCTCTTCGATCGACTGCTCTTCGTAGCACCATTGCACATCGGAACTCATCACCTGCTCCAGGGCGGTGTTCTGGGGATCGAAGCCCTGCGCCACGCTGCGGATGGTGATGTCCCGATCGGTGAGCACGCCCACCAGTCGCTTGCCGTCGCAGACGGGGATGGAGCCCACGTCCAGTTCGGCCATGGCCTGGGCCGCGAACATGACGGTGTCGCTGGGGGACAGGGTGCGCACGCCGCGCGTCATGAGGTCTCGAACAATCGTCATGGCGATCTCCTTTCACGGGGGTTGAGGTACCGCTGCCGCGGCAACTGCCATGCCCGGCCGGGGCACGCGGGTTGCCCTTCTCCGACATCGCCACCCCGGCGCCGTGGAGCTTCCGACATGAACCGATCCGTGCGATTCCTGGGTCATTCCGTTCATCAGATGCTGGTCGTGTTTCCGGCCGGCCTCCTGCTGACGGTCTTTCTGATCGACGCCGCGACCTGGGTGTGGCCCGGCCACCGCCTGGCAGCACTCAACGATGGGCTGCTGCCCATCGGGCTGGCAGCCGCGGTGGTGGCAGCGCCGTTCGGGTATCTGGATTGGCGCCAGCTGCCAGCCGCCAGTCGGGCGCGGCGCGTGGGTGCCTGGCACGGACTGGGGAACACCGTGGCGGTGCTGCTGTTTCTGGTCAGCTGGTTGCTTCGAAGTGAGGGCGTGCCCCCACCGTGGTTTGCCTTGCTGCCGAGTCTGGCGGCGGGAGGCCTGATGCTGGTCACGGCCTGGCTGGGCGGGGAACTGGTGTCCCGCCTCGGCGTGGGTGTATACGAAGACGCCCACGTCAACGCGTCCAGCTCGTTGACGGCCTCGGAAGCAACGCCCTCGCCTGACGTACCGGGTCACATCGGTCAGGAGCATCCGCTTAAACCCGCCGATCGGGCGGTGCGTGCACCGGCTTCAAGCCAGCCGATCTCTGACAGGCGGCACATCCCCAACGCCCCTGCCAGCGCTCCCGACCTGTCGGTGGCGGGAGAAGAAGATCCGGGAGCGGCCATCGACACGACCGACATGGCACCCCGGGGCAAACGCGGTTCAGGCCCTCGTGGCCGCAGGCGCTGACGGCGACACGGCTCTGCGCAGCGGCATCCCGTTGGTCAGCCCCGCCAGGCGTTGCAGCCGGCCGGCAGCAAGGTCCCGCTCACCAGCCAGGCGCCGTGGCGGTACAGCGACCAGCGGCTAAGCCCCGGCGGTGCCTGCAAGACCCAGACGTGACCCCTCTCGTCGTTCCACACCACGCGCGCCTCGTTGTCCGACAAGGACCTGAGCAGGGCTTCCGGCCGGTCCCGCAACACCACGGTGAAATACCGCGTGCCGTCCGCCTCGGTCGAGCCAGGCCAGAGCGAAGCGCCGGCGGTGATGGCCACCAAAAGCCCGATCAGCCATTGTGGTGGCTGCTGTGTCGCAGGTCGTACCCGCTTTTCCCGGCGCATGAGCACGATACCGCCCCAGATGGGCAGGAGGCCGAACCACACCAGCCAGACAATGTCCCACATCAGCGGGTCGGCCACATCGGTGCGGATGCGGTGAATGCCCAGCAACCAGTGACTCAGCACGGTGTCCACGACGTGCCAGACACCGAAGCTGATCACCATCAGCGCCCAGATGCGCAGGCGGGAAACCGTCACGCGGTGGTGTAGCAGCAGGTACACGCCCGCAAAGCCAACGGCGTACATCAGGGCATGGAACAACCCGTCGAAAAGGATCTGGGTGCGCAAGTCGCGAAACGCGCCCCCGGTCACACCACTGAGCAAATGGTGCCACTGCAAAATCTGGTGCAGCAGGATGCCGTCAAAAAAGCCACCCATTGCGAAGCCGATCAGGCAGGCCGCCAGGCGGCCGTCGCGCACCGGGTTCGACGGCGCATCACCCACCGGCGGGAGATCATCGGTTTCGGCTTCACGGGGCGGTGGGCGGTAGCCGGCACGCCCGGAGGCGATGTCGCTGGTCGTGTCGCTCATGCAGACCCCCTGCGGACGACAGGTGGCCACCCACCCACCCACACACGGGCCCATCGCGACACGGGGCAATTCAGCAGCATCAAACGCTCTCCCGACAACATGCAACAGCTCAGGGGCGGCAAGTGCCATGCCCATGCCGGCTGCTGACCAGCTACGCCTGCGGGGAAAGCCCATCACGGCTGGCGGCCGTGCGGAACGCGACCCCTCGACGTGGCCCCAACGTGCACCACCCCATCCCCAGGGGCACGTCAGCAATCTGCCGAAGGGCTTGCGGCAACTCTTGCCCCGGGCGCAGCCGGCAGGGACGCCACGTCAATGTGCGGGACGGGAGCGCGTGAGCCAGGCGCTCAGCACCATTCCGGCGGCCACACTGGCGTACACCCACACCAGGCTGCGCGTGCTGAGGTGGTGCTCGAAACCCGGCGTCAGGCGCTCGGGCACCAGCTTCAGGTCCACGACGGCGGCCACGCCCGTCACCACCGCCGCGCTGGCGGCCAGGGTCGTCACGCTGGGCGTACGGTTCCTGCGCGATACCAGGCGCTCGAACAGCAGCGCCCACATCACCGCGCTGGCCTCGTGAATGAGTGCGCCTGCGCCTGTGTAGCGCCAGCTTGGCTCTGTCTGCACCAGCGCGCGCTCGCCATACAGCCAATGGCTGGGCGCACTGAGTGTCGTGGCGGCCCGGTGGCCCTCACAGCGGCCACGATAGACCAGGGTCCACATGGACAAGGTGCCCGCGGTCAGGCCGGACAAAAGTGCTCTGGACAACAAATTCATGGCGGAGGTCTCCTGATGACGGCCGGCGTGTGCAGAGAGGGGCCGGGGAATGGCGATTGCCCAGCCATCGGCAAATGGCATACCCCGATCACGGCGACCCCCTGCGAATCCTGGTGTGTGGTGCCAGCGGCTTCCTCGGTACCGACATCGCCCGGGCGCTGGAGCTGCGGGGACATGTGGTGTTGCGGGGCGTTCGCAACCCCGCGCTGCACCAAAGGCAGCACCCCGAACGCCAGTATGTGGCGGTGGACTTCCAGCGCGACCAGCAGGCCGAGGCCTGGTTTGACCGGCTGCAAGGCGTGCATGCCGTGGTGAATGCGGCGGGCATCCTGCGCGAACGGGGGGAGCAGAGTTTCGATGCGCTGCATGTACAAGGCCCCATAGCCCTGTTCGAAGCCTGCGCCGCCGTGGGCGTGGCCCGGGTGCTGCAGATCTCCGCACTGGGAGCCGATGCGCAGGCCACCACGGCCTACCACCTGAGCAAGCTGGCCGCCGACGAAGCCCTGCTCGCGCTGCCCGTGAGCGGCGTGGTGCTGCAGCCGTCCCTGGTGTTTGGCTCCCATGGCGCCAGCACGCGGCTGTTCACCACCCTGGCCAGCCTGCCCTTGCTTCCCCTGCCGGGCGACGGTGAGCAGCTGGTGCAGCCGGTGCACCTGGACGACCTGTGCAGCGCCGTGGTGCTGCTGGCTGAAACCCTCGAACACGAAGGCGAACGCATCGCCGTCGTCGGCCCGCAGGCCCTGCCCCTGCGCGATTACCTGGCCGTCCTGCGGGAAGGCATGGGCATGGGATCCGCGCGATTTTTTTCGGTGCCCGGCGCGCTGGTGGGCGCCGCCGCCCGGCTGGGCGACCACCTCACCGGCGCCCTCCTCGATCGCGACAGCTGGCGCATGTTGCAACGCGGCAGCACCAGCAGCGACGCCACGCTCAGCGAGGTACTGGGACACCCGCCGCTCGCGCCCGTCCAGTTCATCGAGCCGCAGGACCGCGCCGCCCTGGCCAATGCCGCCCGCCTGGCCTGGTTGCTCCCCCTGGTGCGCCTGTCGCTGGCCCTGGTGTGGTTCGCTGCCGGGGTGGTGTCACTCGGACTCTACCCCGTGGAGGACAGCCTGGCCTTGCTGGCACGGGTGGGCGCGGGCCCTGAACTGGGCCGGCTCCTGCTGTACGGCGCCGCGGGGCTGGACATCGCGCTGGGCGTGGCCACCCTGGTCTGGCCGCGGCGCGTCCTGTGGGTTGCCCAGGCCGCGCTGGTGCTGGGCTACACGGCCGTCATCACCGTGTTCTTGCCCGAGCAATGGCTGCACCCCTTCGGCCCCGTGGTGAAGAACCTGCCGTTCCTCGCCGCACTGGCGCTGCTGTACACGTTCGAGGAGCGTCGATGAGCTACGAGGTGTGGAAGTGGCTGCATGTGCTGTCGTCCACGGTGCTCTTCGGGACCGGTCTGGGCTCGGCCTACTACCTGTTCTTCGCCAGCCGCACGCGCGACCCCCGGGTCGCCGCGAGCGTGGTCGGCCTGGTGGTGTGGGCCGACTGGATCTTCACCACCACCACCATCATCTTCCAGCCCGTGAGCGGCTGGTACCTGGCGAGGTTGGCGGGATTTCCCTTGTTCAGCCCCTGGCTGATGTGGACCTATGCGCTGTACCTGGTGGCGGGCGCCTGCTGGCTGCCGGTGGTGTGGATGCAGATCCGCATGCGTGACATGGCACGCCAGGCGGCGGCCGAGGGTACCGAACTGCCCCCGCTGTACTGGCGCTACCTGAACTACTGGGTGGTGCTGGGCATACCGGCCTTCTTTGCCCTGGTGATCATCTTCTACCTGATGATCACCAAACCCATGTGAGCCCTGGAGGGGGTCTACAGCTGGTTGTGGATGTCGGTGGCCGCAATGGCACCCTGACCAAAAGCCACCGCGATCTGGTCCAGTCCCCCGGTCACATCGCCCGCCGCGTACAGGCCCGGCACATCGGTGCGCCCGTGCGCATCCACCCGCAGATCGCCCTTGGGGTCGCAGGTAGCCCCCAGCGTGCGCCCCAGTTCGGCTCTCGGCCGGCTGCCCAGCGCGGAATACAACACGGCACAGCGCAGCGACTCACCGCTGTCCAGCGTCAGCACCACACCTTCGTCGTCGCACTCGGCGCACGACAGCCGGGCGTCCTGCCAACGCACGCCCCGCTCCTGCAGCTGCTGCTGCCCATCGGCCGACAAGGGCTGCGCGTTGTGCGGCGGCACGCGCAGCAGCAGCACATGGGGGCTGTAGTGGCGCAGGAACAGGGCCTCGCGCACCGCATGGGCATCGGCGCCCACCACCACGATGCGCTGGCCGGTGTGCTCGTAAGCGTCGCAAATCGGGCATTCGCGCAGCAGGCCGCGGTCCCACACCGCGCGCATGCCGGGCACCTCCGGGTCGCAATCGCGCGAGCCTGTCGCGAGCAGGACGAAACGGGCTCGCCACTGCTGTCCGTCGGCCTGCACGCAGAAGCCCCCATCGGCCAGCAGATCGATGGACGACACCAGGGCGTGCACCGTCTCGCCGCCAAAACGGTACAGCTGCTGGCGCAGCCGCTCCAGCAACTCGTGACCGCCCACCCCGTCGGGATAACCCGGTACGTTGTGCGAGCGGTCGATGCGCAAGGCCCGGGCTTCCCCGCTGTCGAGCACCACCACCGAGCGGTGGAAGCGCTTGAGGTAGATCGCCGCGGTCAGACCCGCCGGACCCGCCCCCACAACCAAGCAATCGAGCACAGGCGGGTCCATGGTCCACTCCCCGGGTTTTTTTCTGGCAGCCGTGACAAAGGACTGCCACACCACCCAAGGGCAAGCCTCATACCCGACGGGTTCGTTACCTGCGCGCAGGAAACCATCGCACCGAGTCCGTTGACAACTGGCCAGCCATCGCCCGTGGGTCGTCTGCGGCCGTACGAAACCCAGGCCACCGAGGAGATGGCCTGAGCGCAGAGCTTGACGGCCGTCAACTCAAATCAGGGTTTACCCGCATAAAGTAGCGTGGCTGTTGATGGATTTGCAAAAGCTCACATTGCCCCCGCGACAGCAGCAACCTTTGACCCAGCATCAAGAAAGTGAGTCTCTCCATGCGTTCCCCCATCACCTGGTCCCTCCGCGCCCTGGCCATGGCCTCTGTGCTGTGCACCACAGCGGCGCTGGCACAAAGCAATGAACCCGTGTCACCGGTTCCGGCCCCCAAGGCGGTGAATCCCGCGGCCGTCGAGCTCGGGAAAAAGCTGTTCTTTGATCCACGCCTGTCCAAGTCGGGTTTCATTTCGTGCAACAGCTGCCACAACCTGAGCATGGGAGGCACCGACAACCTCAAGACCTCCATCGGCCACAACTGGCAGCAGGGCCCAATCAACTCGCCCACCGTGCTCAACTCGAACCTCAACTTGGCGCAGTTTTGGGACGGCCGTGCGAAAAACCTGAAGGAACAGGCCGGCGGACCGATCGCCAACCCCGGTGAAATGGCGTTCACGCACGAACTGGCGATCGAAACCCTGAAGTCGATTCCGGGCTATGTGGCCGAATTCAAGCAGGTCTTCAAGACCGACGCGCTCACCATTGACCAGGTCACCACCGCCATTGCCGCGTTCGAGGAAACCCTGGTGACGCCCAACTCGCGTTTTGACCAGTGGCTCGACGGCGACAAGACGGCCCTCACCAAAGACGAACTGGCGGGCTACCAGCTGTTCAAAGACAGCGGCTGC
>JAGXRS010000465.1 GCA_018335615.1 Hydrogenophaga sp.
CAGCGACGCAGCAAATTGGCGTTGATGCCGCATTGCAGCGCCATGCGCGCCACCGAAACACCTGGCTTTAGGCAGGCGCGCACCACCTCGGCCTTGGCCTGCGGGTCGTAGACGGCCCGCCCATCGTTCTTGCGCCCTATGACCAGGCGCCTCACCACCTCTGTGTCAATCTCTGACATACGTGTCCACCTTGTTCTACATGGACACGTAGCTTCCCCTCTCCGGATCTCTGTGGGAAGACGGAGTTGAAAGAGCGCTTACGACCTTCTTTGTCAACGGCCGCAGCTTGCCCAGCTTCGGGCCGGATCAACTGGCCGCGCTGGTGGCCGAAGAAGTGGCGAAAGCTAAGAAATGAAATCTACGACAAAAATGAAACTGCCGACTCGAATCAACAGACGCGGGGCACTGGCGTTGGGTGCCGCGTTGGTAGCGTCGGGCGGATTACTCGCCGCTTGCTCTCCGAAAACACCCACGTTCAAAAGCACGGATATCACGGGTGCCAGCTTTGTAAAGGATCTGAAGCTGACCGATCACACCGGCCAGCAACGAACCATGGCCGATTTCCGAGGCAAGGCGGTCGTGGTGTTCTTCGGGTTCACGCAGTGTCCTGATGTGTGCCCCACCTCCATGACCACCATGGCCGAGGTGAAAAGATTGATGGGCGATCAAGGTGAAAAACTGCAGGTGCTCTTCATCACAGTCGACCCGGAGCGCGACACTCTGCCGCTGCTCAAGGAATACATGGGCAACTTCGACCCAACGTTTCTCGCCCTGCGACCCGAGCCCGCCGAGTTGAAGGCAGTGGGTGACAGCTTCAAGATCTACTATCGCAAGGCCGTGGGCACCACGGCCACCTCGTACACGATGGACCATTCGGCAGGTAAATACGTGTTTGACACCAACGGCGCCGTGCGCCTGTTCTCCAGCTACGGGACTGAGCCGGTCGTGATTGCCGAAGACATCCTGACCTTGCTGAAATCCACCAAGGCTTGAAGTCTTGTTGTCTTCATGAAAACCCTGCTGCTCTGGCAGCGCAGCCGGTCTGGGCCAACCATGGCAAACCCAATGTCGAAATTGCATTCCAGGCCGCTGAAATGGTCGGGCTGGATTTGGCTCGTGCCCGGCAAGCCGTGGCCCGACCCAGCATGCAGGCGCTCCTGCAACAGGACATCCAGGACCTCCAGGCACTGAAAGTCAACAAGACCCCCACCTTTTTTGTGAACGGTCGCAGTCTGCCCAGCTTTGGCCCCGATCAGCTCGCCGCGTTGGTCGCTGAAGAGGTTGTCGGGAGTAAGCGATGAACACGGCCCAACGTACTGCACAACCCCTTCGAGGGCAAGGTCGTGGTGGTCTTCTTTGGATTCACCCATTGTCCGGATGTCTGCCCGACTTCCATGCTGACCATCGCCGAGGTGAAACGGTTGCTGGGCAAGGACGGGGACAAGCTGCAGGCGCTGTTCATCACGGTGGACCCGGAGCGCGATACCTTGCCCCTGCTCAAAGCGTACATGGCCAACTTTGATCCGACCTTCCTCGCCTTGCGGCCGGAACCGAGCGAACTCAAGTCGGTGGCAGACAGCTTCAAGGTGACTTTTCAGAGAGCTGAGGGGCCAACGCCCACGTCGTACACGGTGGGTCACTCAGCGGGCAAGTACATTTTCGATACCAACGGAGCCGTTCGGTTGTATGTTGCCTATGGATCGGAGGCCAGTTTGCTCGCCGAGGACATCGGCAAGCTGCTCAAGTCGACGGCGTCATGAGACGGATGACCACCCCCATTCAGAGGCCGACACATGTTGGCCCAGGTGGGGTGGCAGCTATGGCCACATTCCAGCCATCCGAACGCCTGGACTGCTGCCCAGTGCCGAGATCGTGAAAGCTGGCCACCGGTTGAACTGGCGCCTGAGCTGTCGTGCGCAAGCCATCAGCAGGCAGAGTGTTGGTACATACCATGTGCCTGGACAGTGGGACAGCAGCAGAATGCGATTTGATTACTTCCGACCACCATGGACGGTGGACGCAGGTCACACTCATCGGCGGTATCCGCTGCATAACTGCCAATCATGTGGCCATGTCGGTTGTAGGCTGCTCGGAGTCACTCGCCGCCGATAGCTAGAGCGACCGCTTCCTTCCTCACCGGTCAACCGATGGACAGAGGCAAGTTTGACCGCTGCACAGCAAAACAGAGCAATCGCGGAACTCTTTGCTGTATTCACGCCGGCGCGGCCGGCCTTCATTTGAAAACTGTTCCATCGTGTCCACGATCCTCCAATCGTGGACACGATGCCCGCTTCTCAGCGGGCTTTCAATATGGGTTCACCGGACGGATACCATTGAGCGTGTCTGGCAGGCCAACATGCAGGTCTATGGCGCCGACAAGGTCTGGAAACAGATGAACCGCGAAGGGGTCGTCATTGCCCGCTGCACGGTCGAGCGGTTGATGAAACACCTGGGTTTGCAGGGCGTGCGCCGCGGCAAAGTGGTGCGCACCACCATCAGCGATATGAAGGCACCGTACCCACTGGACAGGGTCAATCGGGTCTTCAAAGCCGAGCGACCCAACCAGCTGTGGGTCTCGGACTTCACCTACGTGTCAACCTGGCAGGGCTGGTTGTACGTGGCCTTCGTCATCGACGTGTACGCCCGCCGCATCGTGGGCTGGCGCGTCAGCACTTCCATGCACACGGCATTCGTTCTGGATGCACTGTAGCAGGCGCTGTACGCCCGGCAGCCCGAGCGCGATGGTGACTTGATCCACCACTGCGATCGCGGCTCTCAATACGTGTCCATTCGCTACAGCGAGCGACTGGCCGAGGCGGGTATTGAGCCATCGGTGGGCAGCAAGGGCGACAGCTACGACAACGCCCTGGCTGAGGCGATCAACGGGCTGTACAAGGCCGAGGTGATCCATCGCCGGTCCTGGCCGACCCGTGAATCGGTGGATCTGGCCACGCTGGAATGGGTGTCCTGGTTCAACCATCACCGGCTGCTCGAGCATATCGGATATATCCCGCCGGCAGAAGCTGAGGCAAACTACTACCGGCAACTCGCCAGTCAGTCCTCCATGGTGGAGGCTTGACTTAAACCAACCGGCCTCCACGAAAGTCGGGGCGGTTTAAGGAGCCTCAAGCCATGAAGCTGCTAGTGATTGAAGACGAGGTCAAGCTGGCCGAGTACCTGCGCAAGGGTCTGACCGAGGAAGGATTCGTGGTGGACGTTGCGCACAACGGTATCGACGGTCTTCACCTCGCCATGGAGTCCGACTACGAGTTGCTGGTGCTGGACAGCATGCTTCCTGGCATCGACGGCCTGAGCCTGCTGGCCGCGCTGCGGCAGAGCAAGCGAACGCCGGTGCTGATGCTGACCGCCCGCGTGCGCGTCGAAGATCGGGTTCGCGGCCTGCAAAGCGGCGCCGACGACTACCTCGTCAAGCCCTTTGCATTTTCTGAACTGCTGGCGCGCATTCAGGGCTTGCTGCGCCGCGCTGCCCCAGCCAATGCCCCCACGGGCGCGACCGTTCTGGGCCTGGCGGACCTGGAGATCGACCTCATGCGCCGCAAAGCGACGCGCGCCGGACGCAGGCTGGACTTGACGGCACAGGAATTCAGCTTGCTCGCGTTGTTCGTTCGCCGGCAGGGCGAGGTGCTGTCGCGCACCGAGATCGCTGAACAGGTGTGGGACATGAACTTCGACAGCTTCACCAACGTCATCGACGTCGCCATCCGCCGCCTGCGGGGCAAGCTCGACGCACCTTTCGAGCGCACCCTGCTGCACACCGTGCGGGGCATGGGCTACGTGCTAGAGGCGCGCGAGGCATGAGTCGCAGCCGAGTGGGATCGTTGGGGCGCCGGCTGTCGTACTGGCTGGCCCTGCAAAGCCTGGTCGGTCTGGTCGTGGTCTGCGCAGCGGTTTATGCCGCGACGCACCTGGGCTTCCAGTCCCGCCAGTCAGAAGCCATGGCACAAAAGCAGGTGCAACTGCAACACCTGCTCGCTGAAGCAGCGCGCGATGGTGACGTGGCGACCCTGAAGCACAAGCTCGACGACTTCTTCATCGGGCACCCAGACATGGCATTGGCCCTGACCCGCGCGTCTGACGGTTCGGAGTTCTATCGGCGCGCTGCGCCGAACACAGCGCTCGACCAGCGCGTCGCACGGTTCACCGTGCCCGCGCCAGCACCGGCGCAAGGAAAACTCGACGCCGTACTGGTGCTGGACATCAGGGAAGACGCCGTACTCTTGCGTCGCATCGGCATCACGCTGGCCCTGGCAGCACTGGCTGGCATATTGCTGGTGTCTGTCGGTGGGTTCCTGCTGGTCCGCCTGGGCCTGCGGCCAGTGCGCGACCTGGTGAACCAAACGCGTCAGCTCGCGGCCGACACGCTGCACAGGCGCCTTGACGGCTCCGCACAGCCAGAGGAACTGGAGCCGCTGATCGCACAGTTCAACGAGTTGCTCGGCCGGCTGGAGCTGACCTACGTGCAAATGGAAGGCTTCAACGCCGATGTGGCCCATGAGCTGTGCACCCCGCTGGCCACCTTGATCAGCAGTACCGAGCTTGCGCTGCGCAAGGCCCGCGACGCCAGCGAACTTCGCGAGATGCTTGGCTCGAACCTGGAAGAGCTGCAGCGTCTGGCCAGCATCGTGCACGACATGCTGTTTCTGTCGCAGGCAGACCGCGGCGCTGTCGCACGGCGTGTTTCCACCCCCAGCCTGGCTGCGTTGGCACAGCAGGTGTGCGACTACCACGAAGCAGCGCTGGAGGATGCCGGTCTGACCCTCGAAATCGCTGGTGACGCCACGGGCAGCTTCGATACCCCGCTGCTGCAACGAGCGCTGTCGAACCTGATCGGCAACGCCACGCGTTATGCGCAACACGGGTCCGCGGTGCGTGTTGAGATCGTCCAATCCGCGCCCGGCGAAGTACAACTCCAGGTGGTGAATCGCGGCACGACGATCAAACCGGCGCACCTTCCGCGCTTGTTCGATCGCTTCTATCGTGGCGATGCCTCGCGCAGCCACTCGGAACGAAATCACGGGCTCGGGCTGGCCATCGTGGCAGCCATCGCGCGCATGCACGGTGGGCGGCCGTTGGTCTCATCGTCAGAGGGCATATCTTCAATCGGCATGAGCTTGAAGGACGGGATGGCCGAGCCGGGCACGTCAGCGCCAGCCAGTCCAGCCGCGCCAGGTGTTGTGCCTGAACGTTGAACGCCCCCGCGCGGCGTCCAAGGTGCGTGAGACGATGCCGACGTGAACCGCGAGCGAGTGACACATGAAATTGCAGTTGATCAGGGAAACGCTGGAGAACCGGCAGATCGTCATTTACTTTGGTGCGGTCACTGCCGCCGCGGCCACGGCCTACGTTGTGCCTGGCACGACGGCACTGGAGGCCGTTGTGAACCCGGCCTTGGCACTGATGCTGTACCTGACTTTTCTGCAGGTGCCGATGTCGGAACTGAAGCAGGCATTCGGACAGGCTCGCTTCCTGGGCGCGCTGCTGGTTGCCAACTTCCTGGTCGTGCCGCTGCTCGTGGGCGGCCTCATCCAGTTCCTGCCTGACGATCCGCTGCTGCGGCTGGGTGTGCTGCTGGTGCTGCTCACACCCTGCATCGATTACGTCGTCACGTTCTCTCAGTTGGGGCGTGCGGACGCTCGCCTGCTGCTGGCCGCCACCCCCGTGCTGCTTGTCGCCCAGATGCTGTTGTTGCCGGGGTATCTGGCGGTGTTTCTCGGCGAGGATGCCGCCCGGCTCGTCAGCATGGGCCCTTTCGTTCACGCCTTCGCTTGGCTGATCGTTGCGCCTCTGGTGCTGGCCGCGCTGACGCAGTTCTGGGCGGCCAGGAGCCCGGCCGCCGCGCGCGTGGCGACTGCTCTGGGCCTGTTTCCGGTCCCGGCAACGGCGCTGGTCCTCTTCGTGGTCGTCGCGGCCGTGTTGCCGCAACTGGGGCCGGCCGCTGACGCAGCCCGGCGTGTGGTGCCCATCTACGTCGCCTTTGCCGTCATCTCCCCCGCTGTCGGCTGGCTGGTGGCCCGGTGGTTTCGGCTGGAAACTGCAGCCGGACGAGCCATCGCGTTCAGCACCGGCACGCGCAACTCACTGGTGGTGCTCCCGCTGGCCTTGGCCGTGCCGGGAGCACTGCCCGTCCTGCCTGCGGTCATCGTCACCCAAACACTGGTGGAGTTGCTGAGTGAGTTGGTCTACATCCGTTTGATCGCAAGGCTGGGCCGCGGGGCGCCAGCTTCGAACGCCTGAACGCGGCTTGAAGCGAAGCGCGCGTTTCATTCCTTGCAGGCGGGACGACCCATTTCACTTCTTTTTGTCTTCGAGCAGCTCTTCGAGTTCGGGTGGGATGGGCATCGCGGTGAAGGCGCTGACATTGGACCTCCCCGTGTTGCCACGAGGCAAACGACCGAACAAGTGGCCGATGGGGACGAGCGCGATCCGCATGATCTGGCCGAGTCCTTCATACCAGTCGCGCGCGGCGTATACGACCTGCAACATTGCCAGGTGGGCGCGCAGATGCGGACCGAAGTCACTCTGGCCCAGCACATGCGCGCGCTCAAGCGATTGCATCGCGCCGGCTGTGTCGCCAGCAGCTTGCCGCTGGCGGGCTTCTGACAAGGCCGCATCAAAGGCAGCGGCCCGGGGCGACATGGGTTTCATGACGGCTTGACGCCTTTTTTCAGCAGCCGAAGTCCGTTGGCGACCACCAGCAGGCTGGCACCCATGTCAGCAAAGATGGCCATCCACATCGTGGCGCTGCCGAACACCGCCAGCACCAGGAACACGCCCTTGATGCCCAGCGCCAAAGTGATGTTCTGCCACAGCACGGCATGCGTCGAACGAGACAGTTGGACCGTCTCGGTAATTCGGCGCAGGTCGTCGTTCATGACCACCACATCTGCTGCTTCCATCGCGGTGTCGGTGCCCGCAGCACCCATGGCCACGCCGATGTCTGCCTGCGCCAGCGCAGGGGCGTCGTTGATGCCGTCACCGGTCATGGCGGTCAGGCCATGTTGGGCCTGCAGCGCTTTGATCGCTTCCAGCTTGTCTTCAGGTAGCAGGTTTCCGCGCGCTTCATCGATACCGGCTTCGTGCGCGATGGCGGTGGCCGTGGCTTGGTTGTCGCCGGTCAGCATCACCGGCGTAATGCCCAGCGCCTTCAGCGATGCAACGGCCTCGCGGGACGAGGGCTTGATCGTGTCGGCCACGGAAAACAAGGCGATGGGCCCGGCGCCGGAGGCCAGCAGGCTGACGGTTCGGCCGGCTTCCTCATGGGTACGCAGCGTTGCCTCTAGGGCCGGTGAACACTGACCGCGTTCCTCGATCAAGCGGTGGTTGCCCAGCACGTAGACGGCGTCGCCAATGTCGGCCTGCACACCGCGTCCTGCGATGGCCTTGAAGTCCTTGGCCTCGACCTTGTTGGGGGCCAGACCAGCGGCGATGGCACGCGAGACCGGATGGTCAGAGTGGCCTGCCATGGCGGCGGCAATGCGCTCCGCGGTGGCGGCATCGACCTCGGTGCCGATGACTTCCCAAGCCACCAACTTGGGCTTGCCTTCGGTGATGGTGCCCGTCTTGTCCAGCGCGATGGCCTTGAGCTTTCGCGCCTCTTCCAGATAGATGCCGCCCTTGATCAGGATGCCGCGGCGCGCTGCGGCAGCCAAGCCGCTGACGATCGTCACCGGTGTCGAGATCACCAGCGCACAAGGGCAGGCGATGACCAGCAGAACCAGGGCCTTGTAGGCCGCCTCCAGCCAGGTCCAATCCAGCAGCCACGGGCCGAGCAGTGCCACGGCCAGCGCGACGACGAACACCGCCGGCGTGTAGACAGCGGCAAAGCGGTCGACGAAGCCCTGCGTGGGCGCGCGCGTGCCCTGGGCTTGCTCGACCGCGTGAATGATGCGCGCCAGCGTCGAGTTCGACGCCAGCGCGGTGACCTCGAATTCGAAGGTACCTGTTTCGTTGATCGTCCCCGCGAAGACCGGGTCACCGACTGCCTTGTCCACCGGGATGCTCTCGCCCGTGACGGGTGCCTGGTTGATGCTGGTGCTGCCTGCGGACAGCACGCCGTCCATCGGCACGCGCTCACCGGGCCGCACTTGCACGACAGCGCCGAGCACTACGGACGCGACCGGCACGGTCGCCCAGCTGCTGTCAGCCTGGCGCACCAGGGCTTCTTCAGGTGCCATCTCCAGCAGGCCTTTGATGGCGTTTCGGGCGCGATCGACGGCGCGTGCCTCGATGGCCTCAGCAATCGCGTACAGCGCCATCACCATGGCCGCCTCGGGCCACTGGCCGATCAGGAAAGCGCCGGTCACGGCCACCGTCATCAGCGCATTGATGTTCAGCCGCCCATGGCGCAGCGCCGTCAGTCCCTTCTTGTAGACGTCGAAGCCTGCCAGCCAGATGGCAGCGGCGGCGAGCGCCAAGCCAGCGCCTTTCCAGACCTGCGTGTCCGGGGCAAAGAATCCAAGGACTTCGGCACCGATGGCCAGCAACAGGGCGCCACCCAGTCGCCAGGCGTTGCCCGAGCCGGCGCCGTGGTCATGGTCATCAGCCTCGGCTTGTGAGTCGCTCGCAGCATTGCCGCCTGCTTTCAGCACAGGTTGCGGGTCGAAGCCGGCCTTGCGAATCGCCGCCAAGGCCTGATCTACGGAAGCCTCGGGCGCATCTATGGCCAGCGTGCGTTGCCCCAACTGGAAGGTCATCGCGCGAATGCCAGTGACGTGCTCGACGGCGCGCCTGATTTCCGACTCCTCGCTGGCACAGTCCATCGTCGGCACACGGAAGCGGGCCCCGCCTGCAGTGGAACCTGCACCAGCGGGCGTGCCCAAAGAGGTGGCCGTAGGGGGCGCGTCGCCGTGGCAAGCACCGCAGGCATCGGCTGGCATGCCGGCTCCAGCGGCAGGCGTTGGGGAATGAGGGGTGTTCACAGGGGATGTCCTTGATGGTTTGCCACGATTGGAAACCCTGAAGTCGGTTTAGAGTCAAGCGCTCTGAAACCGAACGGAGGTGATCATGCGCATCGGGGATCTGGCTGTGTCGACCGGCACGGCGATCGAGACGATCCGGTTTTACGAACACAAGGGCTTGATTCCTGCGGCCCAGCGCGCAGAGAACAACTACCGCATGTACACGCCCGCACACGCGGAGCGGCTGGCGTTCATTCGCCATTGCCGCAACCTGGACATGACCCTCGATGAAATCCGGACGCTGTTGCGCTTGCGCGATGCGCCCATGCAAGACTGTGGCGAGGTGAACGCTCTGCTCGACGATCACATTGGACATGTGAATCACCGCATTCGCGAGCTGCGGGCGCTGCAGAAGGATCTGAAGGCACTTCGCGCGAGGTGCGGCACGCCCCACGCCATCGAGTATTGCGGCATCCTCAACGAGCTCGACACCGCAGCGGCACAGTCCACGCCGGTGCCACCGCACCGCCACATCCGCGGGACGCACTGAATCCCGGGCACAGCGAGTGCGATGGCCGGTCGCAAACATGACGAGATTGTCATGTTCCTGTCCAGCGGCTGTTGGTGTGCGATTGCTACAGTCTCTTTCGATGTCGGCAAGGCGCGCGATTTTCCGCAGCTGCCGGCACTTCTTCCCCATCGAAAGGACTCAACATGAAATCGACCCGCCGACTCCGTATCGCTGCCTTCGCCGCCCTGAGCGTCGTTCCTTTACTCAGCTTTGCCGCCAGTGGCCCTGTGTTCATGAACGGCCAGCATATGTATGGACAGCCGACCACCCAGGAAACGCCGGTTCGCGTGGTGGACCTCGCGGCCACCGATCGAATCAACGTCGCCTACGGGGAAAGCGTGGTGTTCCGCAGCGGTACTCAGCAATTCTCTTGGACCTTCAACGGGCTCGACCGGAGGTCCTTCGATGTCAGCCAGATCGCGCCGGCAGGCTTCACCAGCAAGCCAATCGTCGTGTACGTGGGCCGCAACCCGTTGTATCGACGTTGAGATTGGCCCGCCTGCTGCCGATGCGTGCTGAGGCAGGGCTCGTCCGAGCGGCTCAGGCACGAGGCTGAGGAATCGTGCCGTGCACCAGCACATCACGCAACGGATGGCTGGATGACCCTGGACGCCCTTTTCCGTGATGGGTTACTGTCCGGCTGTTCCCGCCTTCGGCACTGTCCGCTTCCACGCAAGTCAAGTACCTCGACGCCGCACTTGCCCAGACCATCGCCTGGATTTGGTTGCTCATACTTGCGGCGGGTGGGGTGGCTTGGCTGATCTACCGCCACTGGCGCGCTCGGCATCCCATCCCACCACAGGAGCCAGAGCTTCGGTACAGCCAACGGCTGCAGCAGCGTCTTGCGAAGGCTCAATCGGTCAAAATGGGCGAGGAGCCAAAGCGCTCCTCAAGCCACAAGCGTCGGGATTGATGGTGACGACGGTGCCAGCAACTGATCTGTTCGTGTCCCAGTACTTGACCATGGGCGACTCATCCCCGTCGCGCGCTGAGGCCGATGTGCCGAACGTGGGGCCATTGCGTCAGATTCGTCGGAAGGTCGGGAACGAATCGACTCGACCGCGCCTAGGAAAACCCTGTGTTCGTTAAAATTGTAGTAATGCGCCGATTTTTCGCCATCTTCCTGCTTGCATTGCTGCCGTTCCAGTTCAGCTGGTCGGCTGTGGCGCCCTACTGCGGGCATGAGCGCGAAGTGACCTCTGGGCATTTTGGCCATAACGAGCACCATCATCACTCTGCCACCGCCAGTGACGACGATGGCAGGACGATGACGGATTCGGAAGCAACCGCTGAATCGCAGGGCGACAAGTCGCCTGGTGCCAACGATCTGGACTGCGGTCAGTGTCATGGCGGCTGCGGAGTGATGCTTTCGTCGCCCTCAAGTCTTCCCACCGCAATTGCGCTAGAGATGCCTGGCGCAACTGTCACTCCAGCCAGCGGTGCGCACGCACCCACCCGACCCGAACGCCCTCAGTGGCTGCCCCTTGCCTGATCGGCGAGGCGGGTCTCTTCCTTTTCTGAAGCCCGTTCGCGCCTGAGTGCGTGCCGCAGCCTGCGGCGCCTTCGGGCACGACGCGACCTCTTGGTCGCCGCCTGCCGATCTCCCGTTTTTTGTTCTCAACACTGGAGCATCGGATGACATCAAGAACTCGAAGGAAAGTCTGGCTGCTGCGCGCTGGCGTGGTGGCCGCCGCGACCTTGTGCGTAACGGCCGCGCAGGCGCAGACCGGCACGACGACCGCTCAAGCGGTCATGGCTCTGGGCGCCAGCAGCACGGAAGCTGCCGCCAGCCCACTGAACCTGCGTCAGGTTTTCGACGCTGCCTGGGCTCGCCAGCCCGAGGCCCTGGCACTGCAGGCGCGGCGCGATGCCGCGCGTGCGCAGCAGGGCGCCGCCAAGGCGTGGACACCCGAGCCGGCGGCCCTGGAACTGTCGAATCTGACCGATCGTCTGGGCAAGAACCAGGGCGCGCGAGAGATGGAGGTCGGCATTGCCGTGCCGCTGTGGCTGCCCGGCGAACGTGGCCGCAGTGCGGCGCTGGCCGAGGCCGAAGGTGCCGCCATCGAAAGCCGGGCCACCGCAGCGCAATTGCGCGTCGCCGCAGCAGTACGCGATGCCTGGTGGCAGTGGCAGCGCGCACGTATCGAAGTCGGCACCGCCCGCGATCAGCTCGACAACTCCCGCCTCATCGCTGCCGACGTAGCCAGGCGTGCGAAGGCCGGCGATCTGGCCCGCGCCGACCAGCACCAGGCTGACAGCGCCGTGGCCAGCGCAGAAGCCGGCCTGGCCCAGGCCGAGGCCGGCCTGGCGGCGGCCCGACAGCATCTGCGTGCGCTGGCCGGCGCCACACCTGCTGCAACCGCCTCGTCTGGCGTAGCCGAAACCCTGGCCGAGCCGGACCCCGGCGCTGCGGCTACCGAGCTCGAAGCGCACGCTGCGTTGCAGGAACTTAAGGATCGCGCCACCGTGGCAGAGCGCACCGTGGCGCTGACCGCCACCCAGCCGCGTACCAACCCCGAGCTGACGCTATCCACCACCCGCGACCGGGGTGCACGCGGCGAGTCGTCCCAGCAAACCGTCACGCTGGCCATCCGCATCCCCTTCGGCGCCGGCCCGAGCTTCGACGCGCGCAGCGCCAATGCGCGTGCCGAGGCGACCGAAGTCCAGGCACAACTGGGCCTGGAACGCGAACGTCTAAATGCAGAACGCGAAGCGGCGCGAGTGCGCGTCGAGGCTTCGCGCGCGCAGCTGGCAGCTTCTGAGCGACGTGCGCAACTGGCGCGCGAGTCACGCGGCTTCTTCGACAAGTCCTTCCGCTTGGGCGAAACCGATCTGCCCACACGCCTGCGCATCGAAGCCGAGGCCGCTGAGGCCGACCGCCAGGCGGCCCGCACGCGCATTGAACTCTCAGCAGCGATTTCCGCGTGGCGCCAGGCCCTCGGACTGCTGCCGCAGTGACGCCATTTGACGACGCGCCCGCGCCAACGTGCCCGTGATGCGAACGTCCTACCGAACACCGACTTCCTCAGGAACACCCATGAAACACACCCACTTCTCGGCCGCACTGCTGCTGGCGGCACTTTTGGCCGCCGCGCCCGCCGCGGCCGGCCCCGGCCATGACCACGGCGATGCTGCACCTGCAGCGGTCGGTGAGGCGCTGCCGCGCTTTACCGCCGAATCGGAGATCTTCGAATTGGTAGGCGTGCTCAGCGGCAAGCAGATCACGCTCTACCTTGACCGCTTTGACGACAACAGCCCGGTGCGCGGCGCGCAGATCGAGCTGGAGATCGGCGGTGCGAAGTTCAAGGCCGCGAAAATGAGCAACGAGCCAGACGAAGACGAGTACGAGGTCGTGCTGCCTGAGGCGCCGAAGCCGGGTGTGTTGCCCGTCACCGCCACGGTCACGGCGGGCAATGAAGTCGATTTGTTGGCCGGTGAACTCGACATCCACGAGGAAGCCCACTCCACGGAGGCGGCGCACACGCACGGCTGGACGGAGTACGCCGGCTGGGCCGCCGCTGGCCTGGCCGTGCTGGCCTTGCTGGGGTGGGGCAGCCGTCGCGTGATGGCCGCACGCAGCGTTCGCGCCGGGGGTGCAGTATGAAGCCCGCCCTGATCGCATCCAGCCTGGTGCTGCTGCTGACGATGGCCGGTGCACCGGCCGTGCACGCCGGCCCTGGACACGACCACGGTGACGCACCCGCAGCCCCCACGGCTAACGGTCCGCAACGCCAGCCCGATGGCAGCGTCTTTTTGCCCAAACCGGCGCAGCGGCAGCTGGGTGTGCGCACGCTGGCCACGCAAGCCGCCACGCTGCCGCGCTCGTTCGAATTGAACGGTCTGGTGGCGATGGACCCGAACGCGGGAGGCAAGGTGCAGCCGCTGAACGCGGGCCGCATCGAGCCTGGGCCGCGAGGCCTGCCCAACCCTGGGCAAGCTGTGCGCAAGGGCGAAGTGCTGGCCTATGTGGTCAGTTCCGCAGCGCCCATCGACCAGTCCAACCAGGCCGCACAACTGGCTGAGCTGCGCGCCGCCAAGTCACTGGCCGACAAGCGCGTAGTGCGCCTGAAGGAACTAGCCGACACGGTGCCCCGCAAGGACATCGAAGCGGCCGAGAGCGAGGCACAAAGCCTGGCTGACCGCATCCGGGCACTCGGCGTGGGCGTGGCGCCGCGCGAGGCGCTGCTGGCGCCGGTCTCTGGCGTCATTGCCTCGGCCAGCGCGGTGGCCGGCCAGGTCGTCGATGCCCGCGAGCTGCTGTTCGAAATCGTCGACCCGGCACGCCTGCGCATCGAGGCGCTCGCCTTCGATGCTGGCATGGCCGCCGACATCGGTGGCGCTAGCATGGCCATCGGTTCCGAAAGGGTTCCGCTGCAGTTCATAGGCGCGGCACGCAGCCTGCGCGAGCAGGCGTTGCCGCTGGTGTTTCGTGCTGAGGGCAAGGTGCTCGCTGCCCTGGCGGTGGGCCAGCCGGTGCGCGTGTTTGTGCAAGGCAAAACGCAGGTGCAGGGCATCGCGGTGCCGATGGCTGCGTTGATGCGCAACCCAGCCAACCAAGCGATCGTGTGGGTGAAGACCGCGCCCGAACGTTTCGAGCCGCGCGTCGTGACCACGACGCCGCTGGACGGCGTGACGGTGGCCGTGACCTCGGGCCTGCAGGCGGGTGACCGCGTGGCCACACAAGGCGCCACGCTGATCAACCAAGTCCGCTGAAGGAACCACCATGTTCAAGTGGCTACTCGAAAGCAGCCTGGCCAACCGGCTGCTGGTGCTGATCACGGCCGTCGTGCTGATGGCTTACGGCGCGTTCACGTTGACGCGCACGCCGGTGGACGTGTTCCCCGACCTCAACAAGCCCACGGTCACCCTCATGACCGAGGCCGGTGGCATGGCCGCCGAGGAGGTGGAGCAGCTGATCACCTTCCCGCTGGAGACGACCATGAACGGCCTGCCGGGCGTGGAAAGCGTGCGCTCCACCTCGTCGGCGGGGCTCTCGTTCCTGTACGTCACCTTCGACTGGAGCGTGGACATCTACCGCGCCCGGCAGTTGGTCTCGGAGCGGCTGTCCGCCATGGAGGAAGGGCTGCCCGAAGGCCTGGTGCCACGCATGGGGCCCATCAGTTCGGTGATGGGCGAGATCATGCAGATCGCGATTCCCGTCGACGAATCGAAAATCACGCCGATGGCGGTGCGTGAGTACGCCGACTGGGTGCTGCGGCCGCGGCTGCTGGCCGTGCCCGGCGTGGCGCAGGTCATCCCCATTGGCGGCGAGGTGCGGCAGTTTCAGGTGCAGCCGAACACGGCCCGCATGGCTGAGCTCGGCATCACACACGACCAGCTGGAGGCCGCGCTTCGCGGCTTCTCGTCCAACACCTCGGGGGGCTTTTTAGAGCTGAACGGGCGTGAGTACCTGATCCGCCACCTAGGCCGCACGTCGCGGCTGGAAGACCTCAGCAACCTCGCTGTGGGCGTAGGTGCGAGTACGGGCGCGGGCAACACGCGCGGTCAGCCCATCCTGCTGCGCCAGATCGCTGATGTGACCTTCGCCGCGGCCATCAAGCGCGGCGACGCCGGCTTCGAAGGCAAGCCCGCCGTCATCCTGGGCATCCAGAAGCAGCCGACCGCCGACACCATTGCGCTCACGCGCACCATCGAAGAGGCGCTTGTCGGGCTCAAGACCTCTTTGCCCGCCGGCATGGAAGCGCCGCGCGTCACCTTCCGCCAAGCCAGTTTCATCGAAGCGTCCATCACCACGCTGCAGGGCAAGCTGATCGGTGCGTCGATCTTCGTCGCGGTAATCCTGTTCTTCTTTCTGGGCACGATCCGGCCGACCGTGATCGCGCTGACGGCCATTCCGGTGTCGATCTTCATCACGGCGCTGGTCTTCCGCTACTTCGGCCTGTCGATCAACACGATGACGCTGGGTGGCTTGGCCATTGCCATCGGCGGGCTGGTGGACGACGCCGTGGTGGACGTGGAAAACATCCTGCGCCGGTTGAAGGAAGACCGCGCCAAGCATCCGAACCACCGCACGCATCCGTTGCAGTTGGTGGCCAAGGCATCGATGGAAGTGCGCTCGGGCATCCTGTACGCCACCGTCATCATCGTGCTCGTGTTCCTGCCACTGTTCGCGTTGCCGGGCATCGAAGGCCGGCTGTTTGCGCCGCTGGGCGTGGCTTTCATTGCTTCGACGCTGGCTTCGCTTGTGGTGTCGGTGACGGTGACGCCTGTGCTCAGCTACTACCTGCTGCCCAAGCTGAAGAACCTGGACCATGGCGACACGCGGGCACTGGCCTGGTTGAAGGCCCGCTACCGCGGCGGCCTGCAGTCGGTGCTGAATCGACCGAAGGCCGCCTTGGCTGCGGCCGGCCTGGCGGTACTGATGGCCGGGGCCGCTGTGCCCTTCTTCCCCACCACCTTCCTGCCGCCGTTCAACGAGGGAACGCTGCTGGTGGGCATCCGCCTGAACCCGGGCGTCACGCTCAGCGAAAGCTCGGCACTGGCGCGCCAAGCTGAAGTCTTGATCAAGCAAGTGCCAGAGGTCGTGCACGTCGGCCGGCGCAGCGGCCGGGCCGAGCTGGACGAACATGCCGAGGGCGTGCACGTGAGCGAACTCGACGTCGGCATCGTCCCGGCCGACCAGCTCACACGCAGCATGGACGAGGTGCGGACAGACATCCGCCAGCGCCTGGCCAACTTCCCCGCGTCGATCGAGGTGGGCCAACCGATTTCGCACCGCATCGACCACATGCTCTCCGGCGTGCGTTCACAGATCGCCATCAAGATCTACGGCGAAGACCTGGACGCGCTGCGTGGCCAGGCCGATGCGCTGCAGCAGCGGCTGGCTAGCATCCCGGGCATCGCCGATCTGGCGGTGGAAAAGCAGGTGCTGGCGCCGCAGATCAAGGTGCGCGTGGATTACGCCGCCGCCGCGCAATACGGCGTGCCGGCACCGCAGATCCTGGCCACGCTGCAAGGCTTGGTGGAAGGCGAGCGCGTGGCGCAGATCGTCGAGGGCAACCGGCGCTTCGCGCTGGTCGTGCGCCTGCCTGAGTCCGCGCGTTCGCTGGAAGGCTTGGGCCAGATCCTGATCGAGACGCCCACGGGACGCATCCCGCTGTCCAAGGTGGCGAGCATCGAGGACAGCGACGGCCCCAACCAGATCAGCCGCGACGACGGCAAGCGCCGCATCGTGCTGTCGGCCAACGCCTCAGGACGGCCGCTGTCAGAGATCGTGGCCGACATCCGCCAGGTTGCAGCGGACACCAAGCTGCCTGAGGGCATGTTCATCACGCTGGGCGGGCAGTTCCAGGCACAGGAAGAGGCCTCGCGCCTGATCGGCTTGCTGTCGATCGTGTCGCTGACGCTGATGTTCGTGGTGCTCTACACGCGCTACAAGAGCACGGTGTTATCGGCGCTGATCATGGTGAACATCCCGCTGGCGCTGGTGGGGGCTGTCATCGGGCTGTGGTTGTCGGGCCAGCCGCTCAGCGTGGCCGCGATGGTCGGCTTTGTAACGCTTGCCGGCATCTCGGTGCGCAACGGCATTCTGAAGGTGAGCCACTACATCAACCTGATGCGCTTCGAGGGTGAGAACTTCGACCACAAGATGATCGTGCGCGGCTCACTCGAACGCCTGAGCCCGGTGCTGATGACAGCACTCGTCACGGCCTTCGCGCTGGCGCCGCTGCTGTTCGAAGCCGAGCGTCCCGGCACCGAGGTGTTGCACCCGGTGGCCGTGGTCATCTTCTCTGGCCTCATCAGCTCGACCCTGCTCGACACCTTTCTCACGCCCGCGATGTTCTGGTTGTTTGGCCGCAAGGCAGCCGATCAACTGATGAACGACAAGGACGCTGAGGCGCTTTGACCCTGACCCATCTTGTCCAACCCTCAACTCCCAACCGAAAGCAAACCCATGAAACTCAAGCTCCATATCGCCGCTGCCTCCATCGCCATGGCTCTGGCAGGTACCGCGTATGCCGCTGGCGCCCATGACCACAGCCCCAAGCACGGTGGCGTGGTTGTCGAGGTCAAGGACATGGACTACGAACTGGTCGCCAAGGCCACCGTGATCCAACTCCACCTGCGCGACCACGGCAAGGCGGCCGACGTGTCCAAGGCGACTGCCAAGGTCACGCTGCTGACCGGCACCGAAAAACAAGAAGTCGAACTCAAGCCAGCCGGTGACAAGCTCGAAGCCACCGGTACCTTCAAGGTCGGGCCAGGCACCAAGGCGGTGGCGGTGGTCACGGTCTCCGGCAAGCCGTCCACCGCGCGCTTCACGCTGAAGTAATCAAGGTTCATCATGAGCGAGTCCGAGCGCCCCCGGCGCAGAACCTTGTTGGTCGGCCTGGCGGTGGTGGGCCTTGCGCCGCTGGCCGGGTGCATGACCAAGCCGTGGCGCGCGGTCAACGCCGACGGAACCTACTGCCACCGCATCGGCAAAAGCTACCGCCCGACCTTGACCTGCACACCCACAGCCGTGCCTACTGACGCCGTTGAGGCTGAGGCAAAGCGCTTCCAGGCCGACCCCACTGCATTGACTGTGTACCTGTTGCGCAACCGCTGGGCAGATGCCAGCGTGGTGGTGCCGGTCACGGTCGATGGCGCCGCCAGCGCGGCGACCATTCCCGTGTCATTGGTTAGGCTGCGCTTGAAGCCCGGCGTCCATCGCGTATCGGCGCAATGGGAGGGACGGAGTGTCGAAGTGAATGTCGAAGGACGCGCTGGCGACCTGCGGGTCGTCGAGCTGGTTGGGTCTGGCTGGGCTTGGGGCACCAGCTTCGAGTGGCAGACGGCACAGGCTGACTCGGTGAAGACGCGCGCACAGGCTTCGAAGCTCGTTGCAGACCTAGACCTGCGCGGTTGAGACCGTTGAAATCGATCTGTCCTGCTGCAGGAGTGCAAACTCCGCGGCCAAAACTGGCAGCCCGGATCAGTCCAGGCTCACCCTTCATGAAACATTGCACCTCATGAGCAGACCAAATCCAGGTGGCCCAGCAACCGCCTGGTCGAGCAAAGGTTGGCTCTGGCTATCGGCCGCCTGGGCTGTCGCGCTGGTGTCAACATCAGTTGCGCTGTTCATTGGCGAAGTCATGGGCATGCCGCCGTGCCAGCTTTGCTGGTACCAGCGCATCCTGATGTTTCCGCTGGCTGTGATCCTTGGCATGGCCGCCTTTGGCAACGACCGCCGCGGGGCGATCTACGCCTTGCCGCTGGCAATCGGCGGCGTTGCAGTGGCGGGCTATCACACGGCGCTCGTCGCGGGCTTGGTACCGCAGTGGTGGATCCCCTGCGGCGCAGGCCCATCGTGCAGCGACCAGAAGCTGGTCATCCTCGGCGACATCCAGATTCCGTGGCTGTCCCTGCTGGCGTTCACCGCCATCGTTGCTTTCCTGATCGTCTACCTGCGAAAGACCCGCCGATGAACACCAAGAAGCTTGCCGTCGCCGGCATCCTGGCCCTCGTGGTCGCCGCCTTCCTCGACGGCGCAAGCCTGTACCGGAAGCAAACCCAGAGCACGCAGGACCAGACCGTACGCGCCGAGCAGAACCGGCTGGTTCGCATGCACTCGCCGGTGCTTGGCCCGCAGGGTGCGCCCGTCACGATCGTCGAGTTTTTCGACCCGGCCTGTGAGACCTGCCGTGCGTTCTATCCGATTGTCAAGAACATCATGGCGAAGTACCCCGACGACGTCCGACTCGTCATCCGCTATGCGCCATTCCATCAAGGCTCAGACCAGGTAGTGAAGCTGCTCGAAGCGGCCAAGCGCCAGGGTCGGTACGAGCCGGTGCTGGAGGCCGTGCTGCAAGCCCAGCCGACCTGGGCTGACCACGGCAGGTCCAACCC